>NZ_JBVJOT010000003.1:0-259116 GCF_055583025.1 Streptomyces sp. NPDC104831 | reverse complement strand
CCCCCCCCCCCCCCCCCCCCACCCCCCCCCCCCCCCCCCCCCCCCCCCCCCCCACGGGACGGAGTCGGGGGACCGCTATCCCTGGTCCGCCACGAAGGACGCCATCCGGGCCAGGGCCGCGTTCCAGTTGATCGCGGTCTCGTTGGTCGACCAGGACTGGATGTCGTCGATGTAGCAGAACTGGCCGGTGCAGCCGGTCAGTTTCGACTGCGCGTACGGGTCCTGGATGCTCGAGTTGGGCCCGCCCGCCAGCGTTCCGGCCGGCGGGTTCGGCAGGGACGCGTCCAGCTCGTGGGCGTACCAGCGGCTGTGCTGGTTGTGGGAGCTGACCTCCCCGTACCCGGTGACGTAGGACATGTTCAGGGCGTTGCGGCCGAGGATGTAGTCCATGCTCTGCACGGCCCCGTCGCGGTACTTGGCGCCGCCGGTGATGTCGTAGGCCGTGGCGAGGACGACGGCGTTGTTGAGGACCTGGTGGTTGGAGCCCCAGTCGTAGAGGTTGTTGTCCGGCGCGTAGGGCATGCCGTACGGCTGTGCCTTCAGCGTGGCCAGGTAGCGGTCGGCGCCCCGGACGACGGACTGGCGCACCTTGTCGCGGCCGGGCAGCCGGCTCGGCACGGTGGCGAGGTCGAGGCGGGCCGGGGTGGCCGTACGGGCCCAGTCGAAGCCGGCGGGTCCGAAGATGTCGGCGTTGTGGAGGGGTGAGGTGAGGACGTACGTCTCGTACTGCTTCTCCCCCGTGGTGAGGTACAGCTCGGCCGCGGCCCAGTAGAACTCGTCCCGCACGTCGTTGTCGTTGTACGCGCCGCCGCCGGTGGCGTCGTTCGGGTCCGCGTACACGTCCGGGTGGGCGAGGGCCGCGGTCCAGGCGGTGCGGGCGGCGGCCAGGGTCCGCGCGGCGAAGGCCGGGTCGTGGGCCCGGTAGAGGCGGGCGGCCTGGGCGGCGGTCGCGGCCAGGTTGAGGGTCGCGGCGGTGGTCGGCGGGTGCAGTTCGCGCTTCTGCGGGTCGGCGCTCGGCAGCAGCGGCAGGCCGGTCCACTGCTCGTCGTGGACCTTGTGGTGGGCCATGCCGGCCAGCGGCTGCCCGGCGGGCACCTGCATCTTCAGCAGGAACTCCAGTTCCCAGCGGGCCTCGTCGAGGATGTCGGGCACCTTGTTGCCGCTCTCGGGCAGGGCGAGGGTGCCGTCGCGCAGTTTTTCCGCCTGCCCGGTGCGGGCCAGTGCCTCGCGCTCGTAGGTGCTCAGGAGCTCCCAGGTGGTGACGCCGCCGTTGACGACGTACTTGCCGTGGTCACCGGCGTCGTACCAGCCGCCCGTGACATCGAGGCGGTAGTCGCACACGCCGGGCTGGCAGGGCACGTTCCCGTCGCCCTGGTTGGGGGCGACGTCGACGTGGCCGGCCGCGCGGCCGTAACCGGGACGCAGGTCGTCGCGGACGGCGGTGCCGCTGCGCTGGGTGTAGTAGTACTTCAACGCGTCCAGCCGCAGCCGCTCGTAGGCGGCCGCACCGATGTCGAAGGGGCGGCTCGTCTCGCCGTCCGCGACCAGGGTGAAGCCGGTGCCGTTCCCCCGGTAGGCGCCGAAGTCGACGGAGTGCACGTTCTGCCCGGAGGAGACGTCTGTGCCGCGGGGCACGGTCCAGCCGTGGGCCACCGTGGCGCCGCGGGCGTTCTTCAGCTGCCACGGCAGCCGGGCCGTGGCATCGGTGACGAGGGTGGCGTTCTTCGGCCCGGCGGGCAGGTAGGCGACCTGGTTGACGCGGACCCGCGGGCCGGTGTCGGGCTCGTACGGCGCCGGGGCGACCCCGCCGAGCAGGGACACGTCGTCCACGCAGAACCGCCAGGGCTCGGCCGATCCGCCGACCTGGAAGGCGACTTGGGCCTGGGCGCTGTCGACCGGGGAGGTGAAGGTGTAACTGTAGGTGCTGCCGTCCTGGCTGAGCTGCGGGCTCGCCTCGTACCAGGTGTCGTACGGCGCCGTCTGCAGCCCCACCAGCGCCCGCACGGTGTGCCCCTCGGGGACGCCGGAGGCGGCGAAGGAGAAGCGGTACGACTCGCCCTTGGCCAGGGTGATGTCGTTCTGGCCGACGGCGGCGTCCCAGCGGTTGGCGGTGCCGCCGGGCACGTCGGCGCACAGCCGTCCGCCGTCGGGGCCGGCGGTGACGTTGCTGGTCCACCACTCCTCGGTGCCGGCGTCGAAGGCGCCGTTCCTGACCTGCTCGACCTCGTCGGCGCCGGCCTGCTGGGCGGGCAGGGCGGTGAACGCCGCGGCCAGCAGCGCGGTCAGGGGCAGCAGGGCGGTTCTGCGTCGTTTCACGTCTGTGCTCCTCGGGGAGTGCGGGTGACGCTCGGCGACGAGAGCGCTCCCGAACAAGCTATGGGAGCGCTCCCAAGCGCGGATGAGGAACATCGTTGTTGCAGTCATGACGCTCCGTCAACGGTGCGGACGGGACTGTTTCCCGGCCGGCCCGTACGCCTGCCCGACCCGAGGAGCCCTTGCCCGGCCTGGGGAGAGGAGGCAGGATCCGTGCCGTCGCCCACCCGGCGATCATGCCTCTTGCCGGCCTCCTGGTCATCGGGTACGGCACGATTCGCCACCGCCCGGTGGGCCGCCAGCCCGACCGGGTCGTCATGCCGCTCGGCGCCGGCGGCCTGCGGGGAGCCGCCGTGCACCGTGCGCGACGGGCCACGGGAGGGGCGGGCCCGTCGGTGGTGGTCGGCTCAGAAGCCGGTGAGGGTGATCTTGCCGATGGCGGTGCCGGACTCCATGACGCGGTGCGCCTCGCGGAGGTTCGCCGCGTTGATCCGGCCGAGGTCCTTCACGGCGGTGGTGGTGATGACGCCCGCGTCCACCAGGCGGGCGACCTGGGTCAGGATGTGCCCCTGCCGGTCCTGGTCGGCGGTTTGGAACAGGGAACGGGTGAACATGAACTCCCAGTGGTAGGAGATGCTCTTGGCCTTCAGCACGCCGATGGGCAGGGAGTCGAAGTCGTCGATGGCGACGATCCGGCCGAAGGGACGCAGCGCCTCCGCGTAGGCACCGAGGTTGCCGTCGGTGTTGACGGTGCTGAACACGTGCGTCAGGCCGCGCGGGGCCACCTCGGCGATCTGCCCGACCAAGGGCTCGCGGTGGTCGATGACGTGCCGTACACCCATGCGGGTGGCGAACTCGACGCTCTCGGGACGGGAGGCGGTGCCGATGACGGTCAGGCTGGTCAGGGCACGCGCCAACTGGGCCGTGACGGAACCGACGCCTCCGGCCGCGGCGGTGATCAGCAGGGCGCCGTCCTGGTTCAGGCCGCCGTTCTCCAGGCCGAGGTGCTCGAACAGGCCCTCCCAGGCGGTCAGTGAGGTCAGCGGCAGGGCCGCGGCTTCCGTGAAGGACAACGTGGCGGGCTTGAGGGCCACGATGCGCTCGTCGACCGTGTGGTACTCGGAGTCGGCGCCGGCCCGGTCCAGGGCGCCGGCGTAGTAGACCTCGTCGCCGACCCCGAACTGCTCGACCTCCTCACCGACGGCGACCACGGTGCCCGCCGCGTCCCAGCCGAGCACCTTGACCTCGCCACCCGGGTCGTTGTGCTGCCGGATCTTGTAGTCGACGGGGTTGACCGCCACGGCTTCGACCTTCACCAGCAGGTCGCGCGGGCCGGGCTGGGGGACGGGCAGTTCCACGTCGATCAGGCTCTCCGCGTCGTCGACGGGGAGGCTCGCGCGGTAGCCGACGGCCCGCATGGTGGTCTGGTTCATGGGCTTGTCTTCGCTTTCGGTGCCGACGTTCGCAGGAAGTCGTGGTGGGCGGGCCCGACGCGTGACCGCCGCGGCGGCGCCCAGCGGGAGGCGGACATGACGGCTCCTTGGACGTGCGGCCTGAGCTGCGGAAACATGCCGGGTGTGACCGGGCGCCCGGCGTTCTCCGGCCCCTTCGGACCGTCCGTTCTCAGGCGCCCGTTCATCGTGCTCTCGTAGCGGTCATAAGTCCAAGAACTCTCTGACATCCTTTCTATAAGCTGAAGGCATGGCAACGCTGCGACAGCTGGAATACCTGGTGGCCATCGTGGACGAGGGATCGTTCACCCGCGCCGCGGAGAGCCTGAACGTCACCCAGCCGGGGCTCTCCCACCAGTTCCAGGCGCTGGAGCGGGAGGTCGGCGGGCCGCTGCTGGAACGGCTGCCGCGCGGCGTGCGGCTCACCCCGGCCGGCCGGTCGATGCTGCCCCACGCCCGGGCCGCGTTGGCCGAGGCCGACCGGGCCACGCTGTCCGCCCGCCGTGCCGCCGGCGTGTCCACCGGTGAGCTGCACCTGGCGACGCTCTACTCGGTCAGCTCGGGCGTGCTGCCCACGGTCCTGGGCCTGTGGCGGCGCAAGCACCCGGGCGTGCGCATCCGGCTGTTCGAACACCGCCGGAGCGACGAGATGGCGCAGGCCATGGACGCGGGCCAGGCCGACGTCGCCGTAGGGCCGCTGCCGGAGGGCTGGGAAGGCACCGCCCGGCACATCGGGGCCGAGGAGTTCCTGGTCGTCACCCGGTCCGACGATCCGGTGGCGCTCCCGGACCGGGCACCGCGCGTCCGGCTGTCCGATCTCGCCGAGCGGGAGTGGGTGCACTTCACCCCGGACAGCGGCCTGTCCGACATCCTCGAAGGGGCTTGCGGCGCCGCCGGTTTCCGCCCCCGGGTCGCGGTGCGTACGGAACAGGCCCCGTCGGCCATCGGGTACGCGGCGGCCGGCCTCGGTCCCACACTCGTCCCCGCGAACACCATTCCGCCGCATTTCGCCGGTGCCGTCCTGCGTCCCGATCCGCCCCTGCACCGGCCACTGACCGGGTACACCCGCACGAGCCCGGACCCGGTCACCTCCTCCTTCCTGGAGACCCTGGGCGCACACGCCCCGCTGATGCCGGCACACGTCGCCAGACGCCTGCGCCCCGCCGGGCGTTCCGCCCGCCGCCGGCCGACGGAGGGGGAGTGAGCCGCCGGCCGCAGACGGCGATCGACCCCCGTCCCTCAAGCCTCCCGGGTGGAGCCGGCGGGAACGACACCGGCCGTCCCTCCCGGAGGCCGCCCCGACGGCAGCTGATCGACGGCATACGGTTCCGCGTCCGGACCGGTGTTCCGTCGTCGTGGAGACCGGTCGCCCGGCCGTCGTGGAACCGGACCCGGCGCCGGCCGAACTCGTCCTGCCGCGCAAGGTCACCGCGCGAATCCGGGCCGCGCGGTCGAGCGGCTGGACGCCCCGTTCCGACGGCTCGCCGGTCGAGCCGCGCCTTTTCGCCGTCGGCTGACCGGGACGGAGCGCCGGAGGGTCCAAGAAATGGCTTGCCGACCCGGTGGCTGTGTGTCACCGTTCGGCCTGAACCGGCAGTTGATCATCGGCGGCCGGTCGATGTCGACATGTCGGCGGCCTCTCGGGGTTCCACCGGAGAGGTGACGAAACGATGGGAACCGGTGCCGTGGGGAACAATTACGAGGACGAGTGTCGCCGGTCATTGGCCGAGGAGCAGGCGAAGAGCCTTGCCGGGACCAACAACTGGGAACATGTGGACAGGGAGCGGGTCCACCAGGACTGGGACGTCCTGTACCGGGAGATCACGGCTTTGCTGGACGGCGGCTCCCTGCCAGGGGACCAGCGGATCCAGGAGCTCGTCCGCAGGCACTTCGACATCGCCTGCCGGTTCTACACCCCCTCCAGGGAGGCTTACGTCGGCATGTCGCTCTTCTACGCCGAGGACGAGGCCATGAGGGCGTTCCATGATTCCTACCACCCCGGGATGGTGGATTTCCTGGGCGCCGCGATCAAGGTGTTCGCGGAGCAGGGGAGCGGGTTCGCCCCCAGCGCAGGGGCCGGGGCTTCGGCGTAGCCGGGCGGCACGGGCCGGGACATGCATGGACGGGGTGGGCCCCCGGGCTGCCGCAGCCCTTGGGCGGAGGAAGCGGAGACCGGGGTCCCGGGCCGGTGCCGAGGCGACATCGTGCGTGAGGACGACTTCGTCTGCGTCTTCCGCGGGAGCATTTTGCCCGCGGCGTGGAACGTGGATCCCGCTGCGTGAGACCACGGGTCACAGCCACTCGTTGATGGGTCACCCCGCTTGCGGGCCCCGGCCGCATGCTGATGAGCGCGGCACACCGTAGAGTCGGCGCTCGGGTCCCATGTGATCGCGCCTTCCGCGTCGGCCAGGGACTGGAGGCGGGTGAGGATCCGGTGCCAGGTGTCATTCCGCTGCCGTCGGCGGAACAGGTCGTAGATCCGGGCCCGGTCCGTACTCGGCGGGCACGTCCCGCCACGGAACACCGGTCCGGACCCGGAACCGTATGCCGTCGATCAACCGCCGCCGAGGCCGGACGGGTGGCCGCCTCGGCGTCATGAGCCTCGTCGCCGGTGCCGTAGGTGAGTTCGCGGTGAGGTCACACCCGATCGCAGGTGCGGGACCGGCAACACGCGCCGCCCGGCGGGAAGATGGCGAAGGTGCATGGTGGACACATCGATGCCGGACGGGTAGACAAGTACACAGAAGCTTCTGGCGAACCGGCGGTCTCGGTGGTGAACCCGTCCACCAGAAGTTTCTTCATGTCCAGGCACCGCTCCTCGCCCTCAACGACCCAGCACGCGTCAGGTTGGACAAGGCTCACCGCGCCGGCTCCCGTCGGTCACCGGCATCCATGTGGGCGCCGCCGTATCCGGGAACAGAACCCCGGCGCGATCCCCCCACCACTCGACTTCCCGACGAGGCACTCCCGATGATGATCAAGACGGAATACGCCAAGTTGTACATGGACGCACAGCTGAACCACAGCTCGGGATATTTCGAGCACGACGCCATGTCGCTGGACGATGCCCAGCTCCGCAAGAACACGGAGATAGTGCGGAGATGCCGGATCCAGCCGTCGGACCGGGTTCTCGACGTCGGCTGCGGATGGGGGGCGGCCGCCCGCCTGGCGGCGGACGAATACCACGGCAGGGTCACCGGCCTCACACTGAGCCCCGAGCAGCACGCCTACGCCGTCAAGACGCAGGAAGGAATTCCGGAGAAGCGGCGCGTTGATTTCCGGTTGCAGCGCTGGGAGGATTTCACCGAACCGGTCGACCGCATCATCTGCGTCAACGCCTTCGAGATCTTCAAGGACAAGGAGTCCTTCCTGCCGCACTGTCGCTCGCTGCTGCCGGACGGCGGCGTCATGGTCATGCTTACCGTGACCGCGGACCGCCCGATCTTCCGCGTCATCCCCAGGGACAAGATCGTCGAGTACGGCGAGCGCGCCGGGTTCGACGTCGGCGTCTCCGAATCCTTGGCATCCCACTACACCCGGACCCTGGAACACTTCGTCGCGAATCTCAAGCGCAACAAGGAGAAGGCGGTAGCCCTCGCGGGAGTGGCGGAATACGAAAAGCAGGTCGCGCATTACACGGAGTGTGCGGGCTTTCTCCGGCGCGGACTGAACGACATGTTCGAGTTCACCTTCATCGCCCGATGACGCCGTCTGCGCAGCGCATGAACAGTGAGTAAGGCGCGTGCTCGGCGGTAACAAACTGTGGATCATCGACCATTCCCCCCCCCATGGAGGCGACGGCTCATCATGGTTGCGGTAGCTGCCGAGGAAACCCTGGAATCCCATGTGGAGCGATTCACTCTCCAGGGGTTCACCGTTATGCGAGGTGTTTTCACCCCCGATGAGGTGGCACGCATGCTCGCCGCCAGCGAGCGCGTCGTCAGCAAGGTCCGCGCGGACCCGAAGTCCTTCGACGCCCCGACCGTCCCCCGCTACACCGACCGGACGGAAGGTGTGCTGGACACATGGGGCGTCGACAACATGTTCGCGCCCCGACTGTACGAACCGGAGTTGGGCGCGATTTTCGGACACGAGAAGTTCATGGAATTCAGCCATGCCGTCCTCGGCCCCCACCTGCGTTTCTGGGCCGCACATCTGCTCTGGTCGCCGGAGCGGACGAGCTATCAACTCGGCTGGCACAAGGACCAGCACGACAACGAGCAGTACGACCCGGCCGGCAGGTCACGGCACGTGCAGTTCAATGTGTGCCTCACCGAGGACACCTCGTTCCGGGCCGTCCCCGGCTCCCACCGCCGGCCGCTGACCGAGGCCGAACGCGCGGCGGTCACCACCGACAGCTCCGCCCCCCTGGACGGTGAGGTGCGAGTGGAATGCGAAGCCGGTGACGTCATCTACATGAACCACCACATGGTGCACCGGGGCTCGTGCGAACCGGATCGGTTCCGCCGGACACTCCACATGAACGTCCAGTCCATGGAGGAGGAGACCGGCGGCCAGACGTCCTACTCCTACATGCGGGAACCGGGCTACCTGGAGAGCGTCGACCCAGCGCTCGCCGCACTGATGCGCAAGGCGATCGAATGGGACGACGCCCACCCCATCGACCGCGCCGAGGCGCGTCGGCGGATGCGCATCTCGCACGACCTGCGCCGTTCCACGGCCGGCGCCGACAAGTAACCGGGCAGGGAGGAGGGGCAGGCGTATTCCCGCCCGCCCCTTTCCGGTCCGCGGGTGCCGGGAACCGCACCGAGCCACGCGCCGGCTCCTGGTTGCCGAGGCGGTCGGCACCGGCGGACCGCGCCCTCACCGGCCGGCGCCACCCTCAGGTTCCCGCGATCGCCCGCAGGTCGGCCGGGGTCAGACGCCGCCCCCCGGCCTCCGCCACGAGCAGCGTCTCGACGCCGCGCAACAGTGTGTCGACGGCGGGGCGGGGCACGGCCCGGCTGTCGACCCGAACGAAGAATCCGGTGTGCTCCCGGTAGGGACGGATCCCGAGGTAGAGATCCGTCCAGCCCGCCACCGGCTGGGCGATCCGGCGGAAGCGCGAGCGTGCCACCAGTTCCTCGGCGGATTCCCCGGCCCCGGGGCCCGGGGCGGCCGAACCGTTCTTGCTGTTGGTGAGGTTGAGGAACAACCGCGGGGCGGCCGGTTCCCCCTTCTCTTCCCGTAGCCGCTCACGCAGCGAGTCCAGGGCACCCAGGTCGTACGCCGCGTTGCGGTACGCGGGCAGCAAGGCCCGGGCCGTCGCGCCGACCACGTCCGCGAAACTCTTGCCGCCCGCTTCCACGCCGACGGTGACGGACTGCGACAGCGGGCCGATCATGCTCCGGGAGCGGGGCGCGAAGCGGTTGTGGACGTAGGTGCCGAAATGCTGGTGCGCCGGCCCGGACCGGGCCGACAGCGCGGCCAGGACGGCCGCCATCAGTACGGTGTAGACCGAGGTCCGGTAGTGCCCGGCCACCTCGCGCACCGCCCAGGACACAGCGGGCGACTCGAAGACCGTCTCGTGGAAGCCGTGGCCGCCGGACGGCACGGCGCCGTGATGGTCCGGGAAGAGGGGCGGCGCCGGCAGCGACAACAGGCGTGCCCAATAGGCCATCGCGCTCTCGGAGCGACGCCGCCCCTCGGGGCTCTGCTCCCACGTGCGCTGCTGCGCCGGTTGCCAGGGACGGGGCGGCAACGCGCCGTCCTCGTGCCGCAGCAGGGCGAGCAGTTCCTCCTCGACGAGGCTGAGGCCCCAGTCGTCGACGGTGATCGGGCTGAACAGGAGGGCCACGCGCCGGACGGTGTCGCCTTCGGTGAACAACGCGGCGCGAAGCGGAGGTGCGTCCAGGGTGAAGAGCTTCTCCCGCATCCCCTCGTACAGGTACCGGTGCACCCCCGCTGCCCCCGTCTCCGGCACCGGCCAGATCTCGACGGGCAGCGTGCCCGCGCCCGCGACGGTCTGCACCGGGTCACCCGCCGCGCTCACACCGTAGGTGGTGCGCAGTGCGTCGTGCCGGATCAGCAGGGTGCGCAGACAGCGCAGCGTCTCCTCGACCCCCGGGCGCAGGGCCCCGGGCAACGACAGGTGCAGCGGTACGTAGATGTGCCGGCCCTCGGGGCGGTCCAGCATCATGCGCCGGAAGCGCTCCTGACTCCACGTCAGGCCGTGAGTCCCGTGGGCGGCGCCGTCGAAGGCGACGTGGCGGACTTCGGCCGGGTGCACTGTGTCCATCACCGTTCTCCCGATTGGTCGGCCTCCGGAAGCGCGTAGCCGCGCGCCTGGGTGGTGTAGAGCTTCCAATAGCGGCCCCGCCGGTCCATGAGGGCGGCGTGTGTGCCCTGTTCGACGATGCGGCCCCGCTCCAGGACGACGATGTGGTCCGCCATGTACACGGTGGAGAAGCGGTGCGTGACCAGCACGGTGATGCCGTCGTCGCGGCCCTCGGTCTCCTCGGTGAACCGCTCGTACAGGTCGTGTTCGGCCTGCGGATCGAGGGCGGCCGTGGGTTCGTCGAGGACCATCAGGGCCGCGTCGCGGCGGACGAACGCGCGGGCGAGGGCGATGCGCTGCCACTGCCCGCGGGACAGCTCGACGCCGCCGTGGACGCGGCCGAGTGGCGTGTCATCGCCGTCCGGGAGGGCCGCGACGAAGCGGTCCGCGCCCGCGCGTCGCAGCGCGTCCTCCACTGTGTCGGGAGAGGCACCGGCATCCCCCGGCGCGCCGATGGCGACGCCCTCGCGGACGGGCAGTTCGAAGGCGACGAAGTCCTGGAACGCTCCCGAACAGCGGTCGCGCCACGTCTCCGGGGCGAGCCCGGTGGCGGAGATCCCATCGACGGTCATGCTTCCCGTGGTGGGCTCGTGCATCCCGATCAGCAGGTTCACCAGGGTCGACTTGCCCGCGCCGTTGTCTCCCACCAGGGCCACGGTGGTTCCCGGCCGCAGCGTGAGGTCGACGTCGCGCAGTGCGGGTGCGGCGGCGCCAGGGTAGGTGAAGGACACCTTCTCCAGGCGGACGCCGTCGGTGAGCGTGTGCGGGGCGGTGGCGCCGTGGCGTGCGGACTCGCGGGCGTAGACGCGCAGCCAGAGGTAGTGCGTGATCGCCTGGCCCGCCTCGGAGACCTTGCCGAGGCTGTCGACCGTGATGCGGACCTGGGTACGGAGCCTGCTGCCCAGCGTGAGGACGAGCATCAGGTCGCCCAGGGTCGCGGAGCCCTGGAGCACCAGGTGCAGGACGAGTGCCAGGGCACCCAGATAGCCGGCGGTGAAGCAGGCCCATCCGGCCAGCCGCCAGCAGGAGGCGACGAGGTCGGCGCTGCACATCATGCGGACGGAGGCCGTCCAGGCGCGGTCGGCCTCCTCGTCGAGCACGGGCCCCGCGCCGGTGATCCGCACCTCCTGACTGGTCCCGGCGTCCACGCACAGTTCGTGCAGCGCGCGTTCCAGGCGTTGGTGCTCGGCGCAGGCGTCCCGGGCCGCACGGAGCACGGCCTGCGCACGCCGACCGGTCCACAGCGGTGGCAGGGTCAGCAGCGCGAGGAGGCCCATCAGGGGGGAGACGTCCATGAGCAGCCAGACGGAGAGTGCCACGCTCGCGACCGTGGCACCCGCGTCGGCCAGCCGCCAGGCGGAGCCGGACAGGGCCCTCGTGCCCCGGCGCAGCACGCCGAGGCGGTTGAGGTACTCGGGTGTCTCCAGGTGGTCCGTGGTGGGGATGGTCGCGATGGCCGTCAGTACCTCCTCGTTGATCTTGACGTCCACGCGGTCGGAGAGGTCGACGAGGAGGTTCGCCTGGATGCGTCCGCAGGCGGCGGTCAGCGCGTAGCCGACCGCCCCGGCGGCGACCGCGGCCACGAGTCCGGTGCGGGTGCCGAGGCCGACGGAGTCCACGAGCCAGCGCTGGCTCAGCCCAGTGAGGGCGACCGCGACCGTCTGACTGCACATCAGTGCGGCCAGCAGCAGCGTCATCGTGCGGTTCGTGCGCCAGGTCAGGCGCATGAGGTGGCGCAGGACGGCGCCGCGCCCGGCCAGGCGAGCGGTGTCAGTGGTCATGGCGTCGCCTTCGCGGTGTTGCGGTCCCGGTCCGGACCCGCGTCGTGGGGCGCGGGGAACGGCGCCCCGGCCGGATCCTTGCCGAACCTGGCTGCCTGGAGTCGGAAGAGCCGGGCGTAACCGCCTTCCGCCGCCATCAGCGCGTCGTGGCCGCCTTCCTCCACGACCCGGCCGTCCGCGATCCGTACGATGCGGTCGGCGCGGCGGACCGTGGACAGCCGGTGCGAGATGAGGACGACGGTGGTGTCCTGGGCGGCGGCCGAGACGCGCTGATGGAACTCGGCCTCCGATTCGACGTCGAGGTGTGCCGTGGGCTCGTCGAGGACGAGGACGTCGCGGCCGTGCGCGGTGGCGAAGAGGGCACGGGCGATGGCCAGGCGCTGCCACTGCCCGCCGGAGAGGTCCACTCCGCCCCGGAACTCACCGGACAGCCGGGTGGCCTCCTTCTCCGGGAGACCGTCGGCCAGGGGCGCGGCGTCGGCCCGGCGCAGGGCCCGGTCGACACCGCCGAGGTCGCCCCGGTGCTCGGGTGCGCCGAGCGCGACATTGTCGGCGAGGCTGAGCGGATAGCGGTTGAAGTCCTGGAAGACGATGCCGAGACGGCGTCGCCACGCGTCTTGGTCGAGCGAGGCGAGGTCGGTGCCGTCGACGGTGATACGGCCGGCCGTCGGGACGTACAGGCCGGCGAGGAGCTTGATGAGCGTGGTCTTGCCCGCGCCGCTGTCACCGACGATGGCCAGCGTCTCCCCGGGCCGCATGCGCAGGTCGAGCCCGTCGAGGACGGGCCGCTCCGAGCCGGGGTAACGGAAGCTCAGTCCCTCGAACCGGATGTCGGGCGGATGGCCCCCGGCCGCGGGCGGAAGAGCGGCGGTGGCCGGCGCGGCGGGTCCGGAGGCCGCCTGGGCGCGCAGCGCGTCGAGGGCGCGCACCGCCTCCAGGCCGTTCGCGATGTCGTATGCCTCCATGCCCATCGAGCTGATGCGGAAGACGACGGTGACCGCGACGAGGCAGGTGACCAGTTCTCCGGTGCTCAGCTCGCCGTGGAGGGCGGCCAGCCCTGGGACGGCCATGCCCGCGGCGGCCGAGGCGAGAGCCAGACAGATGGTCACCCACTGCCGCACAAGGATGGTGCGGCGGGCCAGCCAGACGTCGCCCGCCCAGGACAGTGCCTCGCGGGTCCGGCGGCGGACCACGAAGCCGGCCAGGGCGAACAGCCGGACTTCCTTGGCCGCCGCCCGGCCCGCGCCGATGTCCGACCAGTACTGCGTGCGCCGTGCCTCGCCCTCGCGGGCGTTGCGGACCGCGGCCAGACCCATCCACTGGCGGCGCACGGTGGCGCGGGCCGTCAGCGAGGCGGCGAGCAGCAACAGGGCCGTGAGCGGGAAGAACCGCGCGAGCAGGGCGGTGGCGACGACGGCGGACAGGACACGGAACGTCAGTGTGAGCTGGCCGACGGCGGCTGCGCCCGGTGAGCGGCGGGCGCCCGGGCCGATGTCCGATGCGCGGCTGACCTCGTCGGCCTGGACGAGTGGCAGCGACGCGTCACGTGCCCCGAGGACGAGTCGGCGCGTCTCTCGCAGGGCCTGGCCGTCGAGGCGCCCGGCCACCAGCCGCTGAACGGTGTCCCGGAAGGCGACGGAGACCTCGTCGGCGAGGAGGAGTGCGCCGAGCACCGCCAGGGGCCAGCCGACCGCGGCGGGGGAGGCGTCGTGCCGGAGCACGGTCGCGGTCTCGGCGGCCAGCCAACCGGTGGCGAGGGCGCTGGTGGTGGGCCACAGCATGGTCAGTGTGTGACTGGCCACCAGGGCGACGGTCAGGACTCTGGGACGGGTGCCGAGCGCCATGCGCAGCAACCGCAGCCGCTCGGTGACGAGCGAGACGGCCCCGGTCACCGCGCCCGCCGGGGTCCGATGTGTCTTGGCGTCCATGTTCGCAGCGCACGCTCCCTTGTGACGTTGCTGATGTGCGGAAGGTGTTGCCGTCCCGTCCCCGAGTCCTGCCGGCGCGGCGTCGGCTCCGCGCGGACCGTGGCGGCCGCCGGAGCGGCGAGGGCCGGATTCCCGGAGCGTGCGGCGGGGCTCGGCCGCCCGGTCACCGGGCATCGCTCCGTCCGGACCCCGGCAGCTCCATCGCCTCCAGGTATGAGCCCAGGGGTTCTTCCAGGTGGAGGCGCGCGGCGGCGCGCGCGGCGGGTGAGGCGCCCTGAACCGCGATCCCGGGCCGGGCCGCGGCGAGCAGGCCGGCGTCGTTGTCGCCGTCCCCGAAGGCCATCACGCGGGAGAGGTCCCGTTCACCGAACCGCAGGGCGAGCAGGGCGGCCAGGCCGACGGCCTTGCCCCGCCCTGCCGCCGTGAGCAGAGTGGCGCCGTACGCGCGGAGCACGTGCCTGTCCGTGCCGGGCAGTTCGGGCGGCGTCTCGCCGAACACCACCAGCCGCGTGCTCGGCCCGTCCGGCGCCCCGATGTCCACGGCGGCGCGCGGTATGCCGTACGCCATGGCGTAGGCGACGGCCGCCCGGCGCGTGGAGGCGAGGAGACGGCCGTCGCACGAGGCGACGACGTCCACGCAGTCGCGCCGCACGCGTTCCACCGCGGGCGGGGGGATCCGCGTGGTCGGGCGATGGCGGTCCGCGCTGTGGTCGAACACGAGGTCGCCCTCCTCCAGCAGCACTTCGGGGTGGCAGAGGGCGAGCAGCGGGCCGATGTCCGTCAGACGCCTGAACGACGGCAGCGACCGCCCGGTGACGAGCAGGGGCAGGAGACCGTGCCCCCGCAGCCGGGCGATCCCGGCCACCACCGCCCGCGGCACCGTGCCCGCCGCGTCGAGCAGGGTGCCGTCCAAGTCGAAGGCGGCAAAGCGCGGGCCGTCGTTCCGGGGGGACGTGACGAGGCGCGGGTCCGCGGGGACGCCGTTCGCCAGGTCCGCACTGTCGGCGCTGATGGTCTGCCTCCTTCTCGGTTCTCTCACGGGCCGTACGCCGGGTCGGGCGCGGACGGATCGGTCGGAGCGGGTCGTGACCGCCGGCTGGAGGCGGAACGGGGCAGTCGCCTTTGGGTGGAGCATCGGGCCGGTATCCGCATTCATGCGTTCGCCCTGGATCGTTTGGGTAGAGTTATTTGCACATCATACGTGCCCGCTGTCGACAACTTCCAGGCATTGCAACCCAGTTGACGCCACAGTATCCTCGACTGCCAGAGATGCATTGTGCGTTGGCGTACGACGGCCGGGATCGACGAAGAACGACCGTAAGGATCTCATGAACAGAAGCGACATAGCGCGCCAGGTGCGTCATCAGGTCGGCAACATACTCAACACGCAGGCCGAGTTCCCGGGCACCGATCTCCTCGCGGACCACGGCCTCGATTCCCTGACCAGCATCCAATTGACGCTGGTACTCGAGGATGAATTCCAACTCACCTTCGCGGACGACGAGATCAGCCTGGAACACTTCGAGACCATCGACAGCATCGTGAACCTGCTGGACAAGAAGCTCCAGGAAGTAGGCTGACAAAACCGCAGGTCAAGCCGTTGGCCTGCGGGCCTGCACCGTGTCCGGGCGAGGGCCTGGCCGAGTATGTGCCGACTACGCCGGAACACTGCCCCGCTCGACACCTCACCATTGTCCGCGTCGCCGGAAGTTCTCCTACTTATTGCGTACGCGTTCCCTCCCGTGGTTTCCGGGCGTGTCAAACATTTCACTGTCGTGCATTTTCCGACAGAAGTCGTGGCAAGTGTCACGCGGACGCGCGGAACATAAGCGAAGTCCACGGCGCGGCAGCGACGGCGGGATAACCGTGCGCGAAAACATATCGAGCAGCGGAGGAAAACAGGTGGCAGTGGAAGAGCATCAGTCAGCGATAGGGCGGCCCGACGACGAGGTGTGGAGCTTTATCGAACTGCTCGCCACACATCAAGGCCTCGACGCCCCGCCGGACGAACGAGCAGAACTGATCAGACGACCGGATTTCGACCACGGACGGCTGGTCGAGCAGGCGATGCGGCACGGGCTGCTGGCCGCGCTCGCCGACTTCCTCAACCGCCACGGGCTCCGACGCGACCTTCCGGCGCGACTCCGGGCTCCCGTCATGTCCGCCCTCCGCCACAGCGAGTACCGCGCCCACTTCCTCACCACCGAGGCCGCGCGGGTGGCCGCGGCGCTGGCGGACGCGGGCCTCACCCTGGCCTTCACCAAGGGTGTCGTGCTCCAGAACAGCCTCTACGACGTGCCCGGCATCCGGAATTTCAACGACATCGACCTGATGATCGCGCCCGGTGACCGTGAGTCCGTCCGTGCGGCGCTGCTGGAAGCCGGGTTCGCGGCGAGCACCGAGTTCGATCCCGGGACCAAGAACCTCAGGCCCCTCGCCCGGAGCGACGAGCGGATGTACCAGCTGTCGCCGGACCACTGGCCGCACTTCCACCGTCTCACCGGCGACCTGGGCGTGCCGGACGTGGCCGTGGACGTCGCCAACAGCCTGACCTGGCACGGCAGCGAGTGGCAGGTGCCGATGGACGCGGTGATGGACGGCGTGGTGCCGGCCGCCGTCACCGACGAGGTGACGCTGCCGACACTGTCGCCGGTGCACACCTTCCTCTTCCTGTGCCTGCACGTGTTCCGGGAGGGCTGGACCGTGCGCACCGCACGCCGCAAGGACGTCTCGCTGGCGCAGTTCGTCGACATCCTCCGCCACTGGACGCAGCAGCCGACGACGGTCCGCCGGGCCATCGCCGCCGCCGTCGCGGAGTACGGTCTGGGCGCCCCGATCGCCTGGGTGGGCGCCCACACCGACGAGCTCTTCGGCAGCGACCTCGTCGAGGAACTGGAACTCACCGCCGAGGCCCGCCCGGAGTGGCTGGCGAGCGCTGGCGGAGGACCGGGGCGGCGGCTCGTGTGGAGCGGGGACATCCGCGAGCGGCTGCGGACGCCCGCCCCGTGCACCTTCGAAGCGCGGGCGGCATCGTGAGGGGCCTGCGGCGGTCTGCGCACACGTCATGTCGTCCCGCCTCTACAGCAGCGTCACCGCACGGTCCGCCCAGGAGAGCGTGCCGTTCGCGGTCCACAGCCGGTCGTTGGAGTAGTTGAGCGCGGCAGAGCGCAGGTCGCGGAAGGTCCGTTCCAGCGGCAGCGGCGAGGCGGTGCCATAGCCGGTGGCGAGCCCGGCGAGCTGCACCATCCGGTCCGCGGCGCGGAACGTCAGCTCGGACGCGGCCAGCTTGAGGGTGTTCAGATGGATCTGGACGGCGGGGAGGTCGAGCCGGCCGCCGCGAGCCCGGATCCGGCTCACCTCCTCGGTGACCTTCCCCAGATAGGCACTGACCAGCTCCAGGTCCAGCCTGATGCGGGCGACGCGTTCCTGGACGAGCGGAGAGGCGATGTCCGGGCCGCCGGGCTTCTGACCGCGCGCCGTCATCCGGCGGACGAGCTGTCCGAACGCCGTGCGCGCCGCGCCGAGCCAGCAGGCACTCCACGCGAGGTGCCCGACCGGCACCATGCTGTCCGCCGCCACCTGACGGAACTTGCCCCGTTCCCCCACCACGCAGTCCGGCGCCACCTTCCCGGTGAGCCGCACCCCCACGCTGTGCGTACCGCGCATGCCCATCGTCCGCCAGGCGGCGATCTGTTCGATCTTCAGGTCTTCGCTGTCGGCGTAGACGAGCGTCACCTCGTGTTCCGCGGCGTCGGGCCCGTCGCGCACGGTGATGAGGAATCCGTCCGCGTGCATGCCCCCGGTGACCACCGGTGCCTCGCGGTCGAGAGCGAGGCCGTCGGCCTCCCGCAGGGCGTCGTGGGCGGACAGCAGGTGCCCGCCCTTGCCGGACTCGGTGGTGACCGAGGCGAGGTAGGCTTCGCCGGCGGCGATGCGTGGCAGCAGCCGGGCCCGCAACTCCGGTGTGGCGTGCCGGACGACGAGGTCGGTCTGCTGGCAGTGCATGGCCCAGATCATCGCGGTGGACAGACAGCCGCCCGCGAACCGTTGGGCCAGCGCGGTCAACTCGGTCAGGCCCGCACCCATGCCGCCGTACTCCGCGGGGACCAGGAGGCCGAGGTAGCCACGGCGGCGCAGATGGGCGAAGCTCTCGGTCGGGAAGCGGCTTCGCACGTCCACGTCGGCGGCGTGCGCGCTCAGCACAGCCACCGCCTCCGCCACGTCGTCACTGTTCAGCACCGGCTCCTCTTCCTTCCGTGTCATAAGCGCGTCTCCTCCAGCCCGAGGCGTCGGACGGACGTGACGGTGCCGCCGTCGTGGACGACCTCCACGGGCAGCGGATGGCTCAGGAACGCGACCAGGCTGGCGGTCAGGCCGTACGCGCCGACGTTCGGCACGGCGAGCAGGTCGCCGGGTCGGGCGTCCCCGACGACGGCGGACCGGTTCAGCACGTCCAGGGGCGTGCACAACGGGCCCACCAGTGAGACCGGCGACGGCTCGGCGCCCCGTGGACCGTCCGCGGAGCGGCCGAGTCCGTACGGGCGGGCGTCGGGCGCCCGCAGCCGGCCCAGGCCCGACATGCCGCCGAGGGTGTGGACTCCCGCGTCGAGGACGGCGAAGACCCGCCCCCGGGTTTCCTTCACGTCGAGCACCTCGGTGACGAGCGTCCCCGCCGCGGCCACCAGATAGCGTCCGGACTCGAAGGCGAGCCGCGTACCGCGCGCCTCGCCGCCGGGGAAGTGGGCCGCGAAGGCGCTCCCGAGGGCCGCGGCCAGCCGGGGGTGGCGGATCGGCTCGCCGGGTACCGCCTGCGGCGCGGCGAAGCCGCCGCCGAGGTCGAGGACACGGGGGACGAAGCCGGTGTCCCGGCCGACGGCCGCCGCCGTCCGCAACGCCTGGTCGAACTCGGCGATCAGCCCGTCCTCGTCGGCGACATTGGTGGCGAAGTAGGTGTGCAGGCCGACCGGGTGGGTGTGGTCGCGCGGCGTCAGCAGTGAGCGGACCGCCGCGGTGTCGGCGACGTCGACCCCGAACGGCGAGGCGCCGCCCGTCATCCTCAGCGAACCGCTCGCGCTGCCCGCCGGGCCGTTCAGGCGGACCAGATGCGAGCAGACGACACCCGCCTCCCCGGCCAGGGCGTCGAGCCGTGCCCGGTCGGTCACCGATTCCACGGAGAAGGTGCGTACCCCGGCGGCCAACGCGTCCCGCAGCGCGCTGACGGACTTCCCCGGCCCGGTGTACAGGATCCGGTCGGCGATGTGCCCGGCGGCACGGGCGGCGCGCAGTTCGCCGACCGAACTCACCTCGGCCTCGTAGCCCTCCGTACGCAGCGCCTCGACCACCCGCGGATGAGGGTTGGCCTTGAGCGAGTAGTACGTGCGTGCGCCGGCCGGAAGGTCGTCGCGCAACGCGGTCGCCGCGCGGCGTACCGCCGCCAGGTCGTAGACGTACAGGGGTGTGCCGTATCTGGCGGCGAGTTCGGTCAGGAACCGGCGGTCAGTCACCTTCCGTGCCCTCCTCCAGCGCCGCGCGGTCGATCTTTCCGTTCGGTGTGAGCGGCATGCGCGCGATGCGCACACACGTGTCGGGGCGGCCGGCCGGTCCCAGGCACGCGGCGATGCCGTGGAGGACCGCGTCCGGAGCGGCGGTACCGGTGATCCAGAGGGTCAGGCGCCCGTCGGGACCCGGCGGACGGCAGGCCGCCTGCTCGACGCCGGGAACGTCCAGGGCGGCGCTCTCCACCTCCTGGCAGCTCATCCGCCGGCCGCGGCGCTTGAAGAGATCGTCGCGCCGCCCGTCGAAGTAGAGCCGCCCCTCCGCGTCGAGGTGCCCGAAGTCGCCGGTGCGCAGGGCCCGTCCGGCGCCGTCCGGAGCGGTGACGAAGCGTTCGTCCTGCCGTGTGGCGGCCGCGTCGCCCCAGTACCCGTCCATCACATGGGGCCCGGCGACGAAGATCTCGCCAGTGGCGCCGGGCGGGACCGGCACGCCGTCCGGGCCGAGGAGGAAGAGCCGGGTACCGCGCAGCGGGCGGCCGACCGTCCCGGGGTGGGCGAGGTCCTCGTCCGGGGCGGCCACTGTGATCCGCTTGCATTCGCTCATGCCGTACATGCAGATCAGGGCGGCGCCCGGGAAGGCGGCGCGGACCCGGGCGGCGTCGGGCCCCACGAGGGCGGCACCGGTGTTGGTCAGCAGCCGCACCGAGGTCGGACGGCGGTCGCGCGCGGCGAGTCGCGCCAGGAGCAGCGCGAGGGTCGGCACCACGGGCACCACCGTGGCGTTGCTCTCCCGGATCTCGATCAGCTCGCGCGCGGATGCCCTGCCCGGCGGGTACACCACCTCGGCTCCGGCGAGCACGGCGAGGAAGAGCTGGTAGAGACCGTAGTCGAAGGAGACCGGAACCCGGCAGTACACGATGTCGGCCGGTCCGTAGCCGACCCGTTCGGCTATCGCCCGCGCGACCCATACGATCGCGCGGTGGGGGCAGACGATGCCCTTGGGCCGGGAGGTGGTCCCGGAGGTGTAGAGCAGCATCGCCGGATCGTCCGGGCGTGCCGCCGGTGCGGCCGCGGCCGGCGGCACAGCGGCCCACTCCCGGCTCGCGACCGGGACCGAGGTCAGGGCGGCGAGCGCGGGGACACGGCGTTCGGTGGTGACGACCACGGCGGGTCGCGCATCGTCCAGCAGATGCCGCAGCTGGTAGGCGGAGGCGTCCTCGGCGACGGGTACGACGACGACGCCGCGGGAAACCGCGCCGAAGAGCAGCGCCGCGAAGTCGCGGCCGCCGGGCAGCGCGCACAGCAGCCGCGTTCCGCGCCCGGCCCCGATCCCGTCGAGCCAGCCGGCCGCGCGGCGCGCCTGCTCGGCCAGCTCCGCGTACGACCAGACGCCACCGCGGTCACGCACGGCCGGGTGGCCGGGCCGGGTCCGGGCGGCGCAGGCCAGCAGGTCGTGGACACACTCGGTCGACGTGCCCGCCGCCCCTGCGGTCATGAGCCCTCCCGGAGCGGTACGGCGCGCCCGCGGGCCCCCGGCCGCCCGGCGTGCGGCGCGAGCGCGGCGACGACCCCCCGCACGTTCGCGCGGACCGCACGCGCCCCGTCCGCCGCCCAGCCCAGGTACCAGCGCAGCGTCGCGGGACTGCTCGC
Organism: Streptomyces sp. NPDC104831; assembly: GCF_055583025.1. NCBI lineage: Bacteria > Bacillati > Actinomycetota > Actinomycetes > Kitasatosporales > Streptomycetaceae > Streptomyces > Streptomyces sp. NPDC104831. Next base: position 238,221 of record NZ_JBVJOT010000003.1, on the reverse strand, counting down.
CGCCAGCTGCCGCACGTAGTGCGGGGTCGGCACGAAGTACAACTCCAGGATCGGGACGACGGCGCGCAATTCGGCGGGACGCAGCGGCTGTCCGCCCGCGGCGCGGAGCAGCAGGTCGACTCCGAGGCCGTGATGGACGCGGAAACTGCCCCGGCCGGTACGGGCGAGGAAGAGCAGTGCCCGGGCGAGGTCGTAGACGCGTGGCCGGATGTCGACGCCGTCCCAGTCGAGAAGGGAGATCAGTGTGCCGTCGTCGTCGAAGACGAGGTTGGAACCGGCGAGTTCGCCGTGTGTCAGCGTGGCGGGCAGCGCCTGGTAGGCCGCCAGGTCCAGTTCGGCCCGGGCACGGTGGTAGGCGCCGCGGTAGGCGTCCCCCGTCTCGTCCCACACGGCCGGGCCGGCGGCCTCGGAGACCAGGGCACCGAGGACGTCGAGGGCGCTCGCATCGGCGTCGAGCCAGAACTCCATGTCCTGGATCGGGTTCGCGCCGGGCTCCGGCAGGCCCTCGACCGGCACCGCGTGGACGGCGGCGATCAGCTCGGCCGCGGCGCGCAGGTCCTCGGCGGAGCCGTCGGTGCAGTGGCGGCCGTGCACGTACCGGCGCAGCTGCCACAGCACACCGTCCACGGAGGCATGGGGCAGGCCGTCCAGGGTGTGCAGCAGGGGTTCGACCGGCACGCCGTGTGCCGCGGCCCGGGTGACGGCCGCGTCCTGGAACGCCAGCCAGGACGCCGCCCCGGGCCGCCCCAGCCGCTTGAGCGTGTAGTGGCCGTCCGCCGAGGTGAACCGCCAGACCTCGTTCAGGCTCTCGCGTACCAGCCGCTCGACCACCAGCGGCCGGATGCCGTACTGCGCCTCGACGACCTCGGGCACCGTGCGGCCGGGGTCCGCGTCCCAGCCGCTCATACGCCGGCCGCCGTGGTCCCGGTGGCGTCCATCGCGGCCACCAGGTCGTGCACGCGGGCGTCGCAGTGGGCGGCCGGATCCCAGCGGAGGCGGAAGACAGGGCACTCGCGGACGAGTCCGGCCAAGCCGGCCCGCGCCGTCTCCGCCCGTTCGGGTGCCGGGTCCGCGGCCAGCCACCGGCTCCGGTAGTCGGGGTCCGGGGCCAGCAGGTACGGGTGCAGCGCCGCGGCGGCCTCGGCGGCGTCCAGCCGCGCGACGGACGGCTCGCCGCCCGCCGCCGGCTCCAGGACGACGAGGGTGTCCGCGTGGGCGGCCGCGGTGAAAGGCACCCCGAGGAGGTCGTCCACCTCGCTGTTGCTCAGCCAGACCTTGTCCAGGGGAAGCCCGGGCTCCGGGCGTCGGGCGGATGTGGCGTCCGCCCCCGATCGGAAGGGGTTGATGGCCCGTACCGGCGCGTGGCCGCGCAGCGCATCGAGGATGCCGAGCGCCGCGACGGAGCCCGCGCCGAGCCGTGTGGACACCGGCAGACCGACGGCGCACCATCCGGCCGCGGTGGGCGCCAGGAACGTGCGGTCGGTCCCCACCACGCGGCCGCCCCCGCGGCCCAGCCACACTGCCGAGGACGTCTTTCCCGCCCCCGCGTCACCGACGAGGACCACCCCACGCCCGTTGGGCCGTTGGGCCGCCGCGCCGTGGAACATCAGGGCGCCGTCATGGAGGACCGCCTCGCGCACCAGCTCCCGAATGGTGCGGGTGGCGAGGAGGCCGAGGCTCTTCGGGGCGGGGGAGACCAGCGCCCAGGACCGGAAGTCCGGTGTGATCAGTGCGTGCGGATGTGTGGTGGTGTCCTCCGCGACCAGCACCGTCTCGCCGTCGGCGCCGCGGTGCTCGGCGTACCACTCGCCGGTGAACGCCTGACGGCGGCCGGTACGTGCGCCCAGGTGCCCTTCGGCGAACGGGCCGGCGTCGGCGAGGACCCACAGATCGGCCGCCGGGAGCGGCTCGGGCACGGCGGTGTCCGAAGCGACGTTGTGGTGCTGACTCGCGAGGTAGCGGTGGACATCCGGGTCAGGGGTGTGTATCCGCAGCCGGGTGCGGTACCACTCCACGGTGAGCGTCACAGGGGTGGTGTCCCGTTCCGCCCGGCCGGTCAGCGACGAGTAGAAACCCATGGAGAGCCTCCTGGAAGCGGGGGTTCAGATGACGCCGGTCTCGGCGAGTCGGGCGCGGACGACCTCGAACCGCTCGGCCGTCATCCGCCGCCTGGCGATATCCGCCTCCGTCTGGTCCTTGCGGCCCAAGCCGAACCACAGCCGCCCGGTGGCAGGGTCCATCCGCCGCGACACGCTCTTCTCCGCCGGCCCCCGCACCAGCAGTGAGACGGTGTGTGCCTGCGTGGTCGTGGCGTGCACCACGTCGTGGTGGATCGTGTACGAGTCGCCGGAGCGCTCCGTGGTGCGGAAACGGGGCTCGAAAGCCGGTGTGTCGTCGTCCGAGTCCTCGATGACGTGGTAGAGCACGTGCTCGTAGCCGCCGACCAGCAGCCGGGTGGTGAACGACCAGCGGTGGTCGTGGGGCGCGGCGACCTCCATGTCCGACCAGACGTGCAACCGGATGCGGAAGTTGCGCTCCGGGGCGTCGTGCAGCACGAGTTTGTCGAAGAGCCGGTTGTGCTCACACATGTCCCACAGGCGCGGGTCGGTGCGCACCCCGTCGACGAGGTGTCGCAGGGCGTCGGTGTCCGCCGACAACGCGGCGAGGAAGGCCGCGTTGTTCTGGTGGGCCTTGTCGAGGTCGGTCCAGTCGACGTGGTAGCCGGCGAGTTCAGACAGCATGTCGTGTCCTTCCGTAGAGGCCTTCGGGAACCGGGACGACGTTCACGCGTGCTCGCAGAGGACGATCTGTGTGTCGGAGTCGTCCGTGAGCGGGTGTCCGTCGAAGTCCCCGTACGCCCGTGCCACCCGCAGCCCGGCCCGGGCCAGGAGTACGCTCAGCTGCCCGACCGTGTACATCCGGCTCGTGCGGTGCACGTACTCCGTCCTGCCGTCCGCCGTGAACGTGTAGGCCATGTCGTCGGTCAGACGCCGGGTCACGGGGTCGTACGTGCGCCGGCCCCGGACCGTGACGCCGCCGCCGGTCGTCGGGTCGGGGTAGCCGAAGCGGTCTCTCCAGACGCCGTCGGCCCGTGCCGATTCGTGCCCGGGCGACGCGACGTCGAGCGCGAAGACGCCATCCGGCCGCAGGTGCGCCGCGACGGCGGTGAAGCAGCTCACCGCGTCCTCGTCGGTGAGCAGATGACAGACGCTGCTGCACGCGAGCATCACCAGGGCGAAGCGCCGCCCCAGGTCGAAGGAGCGCATGTCGCCCAGCCGGAACGCCGGCGGGCCGGCCGGTCCGCGCTTGCGGAGCGCCTGCTGGATCATGCTGGGTGACACTTCCAGGCCGACGACATCGATGCCGAGGCGTGCGACAGGGAGACTCAGCCGGCCTGTTCCCGCCGCGAGTTCGAGGACGGGGCCGCCGTTGGTACGGGCGAGGTCGCACCAGAAGCCGATGTCGTGGGTGTACGTGGCGTAACGCTGGTCGTAGTGCGGGCCGTCGTAGTAGAGGTTGTCCACGTACCGCAGCGCGCTGTCTTCGGCCGGGCCGGTCACGGCGCCGACACCACCCGGTCGAGCATGTCCGCCAGCTCCGCGCGCAGGCCCAGTCCGGCGAGGCTCTGGCACAGCGCGAAGGCGGGCACCGTGGCGCCGAGCTGCCGTGCCCGGTCGGCCAGTCGTCGTGGTGGAGGCGGGGTGAAACACGCGGAGAGAGCGTCGTCCTTCACCGGCGGCGTCAGGAGGTTGGCGAGCAGTCGCTCGGCCGCCTCCGCCCCGTCCAACCGCCGCAGTACGAACTTCTCGTCCTCCGTGAACGAGGGGAAGAGCAGGGCTTTCAGGGGGGCGCTCGGCGCGATGCGGCAGCCGAGCATGCGGCCGATCTCCTCGGGCATCAGCAGTTGTGCGTCCGTGCGATGACGGTTCGCCGGGTGGGTGGTGCCGGCGGGAAGTGTGAGTCCGAGCGGGCCCAGGGTGTCGAGGCGGACGGAGACCGAACGCGGCCAGCCGTGTCCGACAGGCCCGTCGGCCCCCTGGTGGACGGAGAGGTCGTCGTTGCTGACGAAGTCCGCGCCGGCGCCGGCGGCGGCCAGCACGGTCGAGGTCTTCCCGCTGCGCTTGTTGCCGACGACCGCGACCCCGTGTCCGTGCCACGCGACCATGCCGGCGTGGAGGAAGAGCGCCGACGCATCATATTCGGCCGTTTCGAGGCGGAGCAGGGTGCGGATGTTTCGGACCACATGGACCGGCGCGTAGGGGGATAAGGAGTCCGCGGTGAGGTGGACCACGCGCCTTTCGGCGTCGATTTCCCGCCAGACAAGGGTGTCGTCGTAGTCGCCGTAGTGCGCACCCATTGTCCGATTTTCATCCATTTTCATGGAAAGAGCGACGCGCCAAGTTTCGCCCGTGGGGCTCGGTGGCTCCATGGCAACGAATCCGGATAGGTGTCCTTCGATGGTTGGCCAGATACCGGCCGGCACCTCGGCTTCAACCGTCCCTGCGACCCCACCAGCGCATCGAACGGTGACGGTAGCTTCCGGGTACACCGAGAAATCCCTTCGTCGGGGAGTCGGCGGTGCGCCGATGTCGGGACTCTAGACCATGGGCCGTCTTGTTGGACAGCCTCGGCAGGCCCTCCCAGGTGGTCTTGTCCAGCCGCACGAGCCAATGCGACACTCTTCTACGTCGACCTGAGCCGTCCCGACGGGAAAAGCTCATGTTTGAAATTACTCACTGGTGGTACGGGACTGATGGAATACGTGCATCTCGGACGTACCGGACTCCTTGTTAGCCGACTCGGACTGGGCACCATGAATCTCGGCTCGCACACCTCCGAAGCCGATAGCCACGCAATGATGGACCGTGCACTCGAACTCGGCATCAACTTATTCGATACGGCCGATATCTACGGACGTAAAGCCGGTCGCGGAGGGACGGAGGCGCTCATCGGGCGGTGGTTGGCTCAACGCGGTGGCCGCCGCGACAAAGTAATACTCGCCACCAAAGTGTACGGTCGGACTGCCGACGGTCCGAACGGCCGCGGCCTTTCCGCACACCATCTCATCCAGGCGTGCAATGCGTCGCTGAAACGGCTCGGCACCGACTGGATCGACGTCTACCAGATGCACCACGTCGACCGGTCGACCCCGTGGGAAGAGATCTGGCAAGCCATGGGAACACTCGTGACGCAAGGCAAAGTGCGCTACACGGGTTCCTGTAATTTCGCCGGTTGGCATCTGGTGTCCGCGCAGGCCGCGGCCGACACACGGCACCTTTTCGGGTTGGTTTCCGAGCAGTGTCACTACAACCTCCTCGTCCGGGATGCGGAACTCGACGTCATCCCGGCCGCCTCGGCACTCGGTCTCGGCATTCTGCCGTGGTCGCCACTGCACGGCGGGCTCCTGTCCGGTGTGCTGAGACGACGGGCCGCCCGCACCACGGTCCGCTCCACGAGCGACCGCGTCGCCGGCGGCCTGGCACGGGGGAGACGCGCGATCGCCCGGTACGAGGATCTCTGCGCGGAACTCGGAGAAGACCCCTCGGTGGTGGCGCTGGCCTGGTTGCTCGGGCGGCCGGGAGTGACCGCACCCCTCATCGGGCCCAGGACCGGGGAGCAGTTGGACCTGTCGGTGCGGGCCCTGTCGGTGGAGCTGGGCAAGGACGTCCTGGACCGGCTCGACATGCTCTTCCCCCCGGTCGGAGCGGGGGGCCCGGCACCCGAGGCATGGATGCGGTGACCGAGTGATCAACGCAGATGGGCGAATTCGCCGGACACCGCACTGACCGAACCCCGCCCCCCTCTTCCTGTCATTTACGAGCAAAGAAACGACAAGAAGATGGAGGGTGCATCAACAGTATTTACATTGTCCGGCAAACGTAGGTACGTTGACACCGCGCCCGCGGCGCAAGCTGCGACCGGTGAGAAACAAGGAGGCCTCGCCATGCGAGGGTTGGACGGGAAGGTCGCCATCGTCACGGGCGGCGCCCAGGGAATCGGGCGGGCAGTCGTCAACCGGCTCGTACAGGAAGGCGTCACCGTCACGATCGCCGACAAACACCCGGAGTTCGGGCCCTCGGCCGCGGCCGAGGTGAGCGCCGGAGGCGGCCGTGCATGGCACGCCCAGGTCGACGTGTCCGTGGAGGAGGAGGTGGTCTCCGCGGTCGAGGAAACGGTGCGGCGATTCGGCCGGATCGACTACCTGGTGAACTGCGCCGCCGTATTCGTCATGCGAGGAGTGGAAGCCACGGTCGAGGAGTGGCGCCGCAGCAACGACGTCAACATCATGGGCCAGGCGCTGTGCGTCAAACACGTCGTGCCGCACATGGCCGTGCAGGGCGGTGCCATCGTCAACATCGCCTCGATTTCCGGGCACATCGCGCAGCCGGGCTACGTCGTCTACAACGCCGCCAAAGCCGCTGTCGCGAACATGACTCGCTGTATGGCCCTGGATCTCGCCGAACAGCGGATCCGAGTCAATGCCGTCAACCCCGGAACGGTGTGGAACGCCAACAACGAGCGCTTCCACCGTGAGGTGCTGAAAATGACACGTCAGCAGGCCGAGAAGGACCCGGACATCGGTGGCAGACACATGCTGAAAAGGGTGGCGGACCCTGAGGAGATCGCAGGCCCCATTGCCTTCCTCCTGTCGGACGACGCCAGTTTCGTCACCGGCGAGAACCTGATGATCGACGGCGGTTACACCGCGATGTGACCGGCACCGGCCGGCACAGCTTCCCACTTCATTTTCTTCATCGGTCGGAGAGGACCCATGGGCGAAATCAGAGTTGCTCTCGCGGGCGTAGGCTCCTGCGCTTCGAGTCTCGTGCAGACGGCTGACTTCGTCCGGCGGGACGAGGCGGCGCTCAACGGCATCATGTACGAGCGCATCGGTGGCTACCGCGTGAGCGACTTACGGTTCGTCGCCGCCTTCGACGTCGACAGCCGGAAGGTCGGCCTCGACCTCGCGAAGGCGGTCATCACGCCACCGGTGGCCGCGGTGCTGCACACCGATATCGAGCCGACGGGTGTCTCCGTCGAGGCAGGTCCGCTGCTCGACGGCATCGGCGGCAACCTCGTCGGTGTCATCGAACCGCACCCCGCGAGCCGGGAGACGACGACGGACGCCGTCGCCGAACGCCTCACCGAGGTCCGCGCGGACGTACTGGTCTGTCTCCTCCCGACCGGCGCGACCGAGGCCGTGCAGTCCTATGCCCGCGCCGCCGTGCGGGCCGGGGTCGCCTTCATCAACGCGACCCCGGAGAGGGTCGTCCACGAGCCCGCGCTCGCGGCGGCGTTCGCCGAACGGGGCGTGCCGCTCCTCGGTGACGACCTCCGCAGCCATCTCGGCGCCACGACGCTGCACACCGCGCTGATCGAGCTGCTGCAGTCACGCGGTCTCAGCGTCGTCAACACGTACCAGCTCAACGTCGGCGGAAACACCGACTTCCTGAACCTGACCGATCCGCGCCGCGCCGCCCGGAAGACGCACACCAAGCGCAGCGCGCTGCAGGCGGCCGGCATCGACGCCGGTACCGTCTCGGCCGGTCCCAACGGATTCGTGGAGTACCTGGGCGACGAGAAGGTCTGCATGATCCGCATCGAGGCGGACTCGGTCCTCAACTCCAAACTCACACTCGACATCCGGATGCAGGTCGAGGACAGCCCGAACGCGACCGGCGTGCTGGTCAACGCGGTCCGCATCGCGAAGACCGCCGCCGAGCACGGCCACGCCGGATCGGTCCACGACGCCTGCGCCTTCCTGTTCAAGAACCCACGTGTCGGGGCCACGGACTCCGTCGGCACCCGCCGGTTCCGTGCGTACGTCGACAGCGTCGCCCGGGACTGACCGCATGTTCGACCTCCACACGCACCACGAGCGGTGTGGGCACGCACAAGGAACGCTCCGGGACTACGTACACGCGGCGATCGACGCCGGACTGCACACCCTGGGTTTCTCCGACCACTCGCCGTTCTTCGCGGAGCCCGAGGACCACCATCGTCCGTGGGTCGCCATGGCGAAGAGCGAGTTCCCCCGGTACGTCGCGGAGGCGCGGCGCCTCCGCGAGGAGTACGCGGACCGCATCCGCATCCTCATCGGAGTCGAGTCCGACTTCTTCCCCGAGCACGCCGGGCTCTACCGTGAGGCGCTGGCGCGCCACGACTTCGACTACGTCATCGGGTCGGTGCACGTCATGGACGGTGTCGACCTGTTCCGGCCCGAGCGCTGGGCGGGCGCCACCGAGGACGATCTGCTGCGCGCCAAGGAGCAGTACTGCGACCTGGTGACCCGGTCGGCCCGCAGCGGCCTGTTCGACATCCTCGGCCACATCGACGTGGTGAAGGCGGCCTGCCCGGTCATGTCGTCCATCACGACGCCGGCCACCGAGCGCATGCTGCGGGCGATCGCCGACGCCGACGTGGTGATCGAGATCAACACGTCCGGCCGCACCAAGGCGTGCGGTGGCTGGTATCCGGACCTCGCGCTCCTGGAGATGGCCGCCCATTACGGCGTCAAGGTGACCTTCGGGTCCGACGCGCACACCCCGCAGCGGGTCGGTGAGGATCAGGCGGAAGTCCGCCGCACACTCCGCGACCTCGGATACCGGCACTGGTACATCTTCGAACGACGTCGCCGGATCGCACTCCCGCTGTAAGCGAAACATATTTCCCGTTCGGCCCAACCCTGGAGAAAACCCGGTGCCCGAAACCTATGTGTCCGTCATGTCCAAAGCCGCGCGGAGCGACGGCGATCCCGTCTACGAACTCGTCGAGAGAAAGGGCGTCGGCCACCCGGACACGATGTGCGACGCGATAGCCGAGCGCGCCTCGCGGTACTACTCGCAGTACTGCGTCGAGCACTTCGGCCGGGTCGCCCACCACTGGTTCGACAAGGTCGTCCTCTTCGGAGGCGAGGCCACCATCGATTTCGGCGAGGGAGAACTGACGAAGCCCTACACCGTGCTGTACGCGGGAAAAGGCGCCTACCGCTTCGGTGACCGGCCCATCCCACTCGAAGAAATCCTCTTCCGGGCGGCCGCGGACACGCTCGCGGAGGTCACCACCGGCTTCGTCCCGGAGCGCCACCTCACGGTCCGGTGCGAAGTCGTGGACCACCAGGGCTCGGGGCGCGGCCACTCGCGTTACCGGCCGCAGACGCTGGAGGACCTGACGGAGATCGGTGACACCAGCCTGGTGTCCAACGACTGCAACCTACTGCACGGCTACTACCCCTTGAGCAAGCTCGAGGCGATGGTGCACGGCGCCGAACAGCTCATCAACGGTGCCCAGTTCAAGGCGGACAATCCCGACACCGGGTGGGACGTGAAGGTCTTCGGCAGCCGCCGCGGCCACGAGTACCGCATGATCGTCAACATGCCGTTCCTGGCGCGCCACATCGATTCGATGGCGACGTACCTGCGGCGCAAGGCCGAATGCCGCGCGCAGGTCGCGGAATACCTGGACACGACCTTCGGCCTGGTACCCGATCTGCTGTTCAACCCCACGGACCGGAACAACCGGCCGTACCTGACCGCCCTCGGCTCGGTCGCGGACACCGGGGATGTCGGCGTCGTCGGCCGCGGCAACCGCATCAACGGCCTCATCACACCGATGCGTTCGATGAGCATCGAGGCGCCGGCGGGCAAGAACCCGCTCGACCACACCGGCAAACTGTACGGAGTCCTCGCCCATCAGCTGGCCCAGGAGATCGGCGAAGCCCTCGGCCTGCCGGTGGACACCCACATCTTCACCTCCAAAGAGGCGCGCCTCGACCAGCCGGACGAGGTGGTGGTCGAGGTGCACGGCGAGGTGGACGAGGAGCGCCGAGCCCGCGCACACGCCCTCGTGACCAAGCGACTGGCGGCCATGGGCGACGTGACCCGTCAGCTCGTGTTCGAGGGGATCACGATGTGGTGACTTCCCTCGCCTCCGAGATCGCCGCCGCCGTCCGGCGGTGCGCCGCCGAACCGTCGGCGGAGATCGAGACCTGGGTGCGTCCGTACACACCGGTGGCCTCCCCGGACCGGCATCAGTTCCTGGTGATGCTGAAGCCCGAGCTGGTGCTTCCCCCGTCCGGCGACGGCGTGCGCCCTCTCACCCGCGTGCTCGGAGTCCTGGCCGACCGCGGCGTGGCTGTCGGCGCGGTCCGTGTCCTCTCCGGCTCCTTCGTGGCGCGCCACGCCGTGGTCGAGTCGCACTACCCGGCACTGAACCGCATCGCCCGCTCCGGCCTCGCCGCGCTCACCCCGGCAGCCGCCACCCGGCTGGACGCGGCCCACCCCGGCTTCCGTGCCGCGGGGGGCCGTGTGGTCGGAGCCTACGAACTCCTCGGCGAGAGCCCCGACATGACGCCGTTCGCGCTGGAACTGCTGACGCGGAACCGCCCGGTGCACAAGCTGGGCACCGGCACGTACGCGATCCGCGCACAAGTCGACGGCGAGGATCTGGTCATCCTCAACCCGTTCCACCCCCAGCAGGTCGCGCACTTCACCGCGGCCGGCGGTGCCATCGCCCTGCTGGAGTGCTGGTCGGAGCTGGCACTTCCGGTGATCCGGCGCACGCTCATCGGCACGACCGATCCGCTGGACGCGGAGCCGGAGTCGCTGAAGGGCATCCTTCGTCGAGAAGCCGCCGCGCTCGGACTGGGCCGGATCTCGACCCGCCACAACGCCGTGCACGTCTCTCCCGGCGCGGTCGAGGGTATGGCCACGATCGCGCGCTACTTCTCGGCGGGCGGCTCCGTGATCCGCCCGGAGGAAACCGCGTTCGGCCGCAGGCTGCTGGCGGCCGGTCTCTCCGCGGAGCGGGTGGCGTGGACGGCCGGGGACCCGTACATCGAGGCCGGACCGGACGCGGGGCCGCTGTTCGAGCTGACCGAAGACCTGGACTGGGCGGACGCGGAGCGGTTCGTCACGGCGCTGGAGCCGCGGTGACGGGAACCGGGCGCTTCTGGGTGGTCGGGACGCCCGGCGCCGGGAAGTCCACCCTCGCCCGGCAGTTGGCGGCCGCACTCGATGTCCGGCACGTCGAACTGGACGATCCGTTCTGGGCAGCGGGCTGGCAGCCGGCGCCCCCGGAGACGTTCCTCGGCGCGGTCGCCCGGATGCTCGACGGGTCGGGGTGGATCGCGGACGGCCAGTACGGCAGCGCGGTCGCCGAGCACGCGAACCGGACCCACGCGGTCGTCTGGGTCGACCCGCCGCTGTGGGTGAGCCTGCCGCGCCTGGTCCGACGCACGCTGAGCCGCGCATGGCGGCGGGAGCCGATGTGGTCGGCCGGCAACACCGAGTCCTGGCGGCACGCGCTCGGCAGCGAATCGGTCATCTGGTACGCGCTCTGCGTGCACCGCGCACAGCGTCGGGCGAACGAGGAACTCTTCCGGCGCCTGGCGTCGCTCGATGTCGTACTGATCCGTGTCCGGCGGCCGCAGCCGGACGCCTTGGCCGACGCGTTGCGGGCTGCGGCCCGGCGAAAGGAGCCCACAGATGAGTGATCTGGCCCTCTTCGGCGGGGAACCCGCCCTTCGCGCACCCGTCACGATGACGTGGCCGGTCATCACCGACGCCGATGTGACGCGCGTCGCCGACGCCGCCCGTCGCGGCGAGATCTCCTACGACGCCAGCGAGGGCCTCGTCGCCGAGCTGGAGGGCGTGTTCAAAGCCCGGCTGGGACGGCCGCACGCGCTGGCCACCAGTTCGGGCACGGCGGCGCTGCACTCCGCTTTCTTCGGACTGGGCCTCGGGCGGGGCGACGAGGTGCTGGCGCCGACGTACACGTATCTGGCGACCGTCATGCCGATCGTGGCGTGCAACGCGACCCCGGTGCTCGTCGACGCGGAGCCGGACACCGGCAACATCGATCTCGATGACGCGGAACGGCACGTCACGGCGCGGACGCGGGCGATGGTGGTGACCCATCTGTCCGGGCACCCGGTCGACATGGAGCGCGCCATGCGATTCGCGCGGCGGCACGGTCTGAAAGTGGTGGAGGACTGCTCACAGGCGCACGGTGCGTCGAGCGCCGGGGCGGAGGTCGGCACCCGCGGCGACGTCGCGGCGTTCAGCCTTCAGGGCCGCAAGCTGGTCGCCGCGGGCGAGGGCGGGATGCTCACCACCTCCGACACCGACGTGTACGAACGCGCGGTCATGCTCGGTCATTTCGCCGCCCGGTCGGAGCAGGAGGTGCGCGCGCCGGGGCGAGTGCCGTTCGCGAAACTCGGCTACGGCCTCAACTACCGGATGCATCCGCTCGGAGCGGCACTCGCACTCGGGCAGATGGAGCGGCTCGATCAGCATCTCGACCGGCGCGCGGCCACGTTCGCCGCCTACGACGAACTGCTGCGCGCGACGCCCGGCTTCGCCCCGGCGCCGCGCCAGGCTCATGTGACACGCCACGGCGGTTACAGCTACCAGCCGTTGTACGACCCGGAGGCATGGGGCGGTCTGCCCCGCTCGCTGTTCGTCGACGCACTGCGGGCCGAGGGCGTGCCGGCCACCGTGCCGACATCGCTGCCGCTGCACCGCGAGGCGTTCTTCACCCACGCGGAGACGGGCATCGAGACGTTCGCGGTCGACCCGGGCCGGCACCTGTACCGCGCCGGTGAACTGCCCCGCAGCGAAGGGTATGTGGCGTCCGCCTGGCGGCTGCCCGCCTACCCGCAGCCGCTGTCGACGGAGGAACTGGCCGGGTTCGCGGAGGCGTTCCGCAAGGTGGCGAAAGGCGCGGACGAGCTGCGCCGGCACGGTAACGTCACAGCCCGGTGAGCGAGGAGCGAGGAAAGGTTGGGACGGCCATGCGTGTACGGCGCTCGGCGCGGGGACTGGTGCTCAACGCGCGGGACGAGGTCCTGCTGTTGCGTGCGGAGGATCCGGCGCCGGTCGACCCGGCCAATCCGCACATCCTGCACTACTGGGTGACCCCCGGCGGGGGCGTGAAGGACGGTGAGAGCGCGAAGGCGGCGCTCGCCCGGGAACTGCACGAGGAGACCGGCCTGACGCGGGTGTCGATCGGGGCGGAACTATGGCTGCGCGAGCTGGAGCTGGATCTGCCGAAGCACGGGCGGATACTCAGCCATGAACGCTACTTCCTCTGTCGGAGCGACGAGACCGAAACGTCCCGGGCCTTTCTCACCGAGAGCGAGCGCGGAGTCATCAAAGAGGCCCGCTGGTGGCCGCTGGAGGAGTTGTCCGCCTCCGTCGAGGTGATCCGTCCGCCCGGGTTCGCCGGTCTCGTCCGGGCGGTGCTGGCCGACGGGCCGCCCTCCGGCCCCTTGCGAATTTCCTGAGCCCTATTGGGGCCGTGGCATTTCCGCTGCGTGGTGCGGAAATCGCGCGCCTCGTTTCGGTCGTCGTTCCCCGGCAGAGGGAACAGAAATCATGGATAAGGTGCAGGTATGAGTTTCCGATTGGCGGCGTACGCCGTGTGCGTGGAAGAGGACCGAGTGCTGCTGGCCCGTCATGTGGGGCCGGAAGGCGACACGACCTGGACGCTTCCCGGCGGCCGCGTGGAGCATGCGGAGGATCCGTTCGACGCGGTGATCCGGGAGGTCGCGGAGGAGACCGGCCTGGAGGCGGTGGTCGAGCGCCTGCTGGGCGTGGACTCACGGGTGATTCCGGCCGAGATCGCGCGGGCGGGCGTGAAGCACCAGAACGTCGGCATCTTCTACCAGGTCCGCATCACCGGAGGTGAGTTGCGTCCCGAGCCCAACGGCGAGACCGCCGAGTCGGTGTGGACGCCGTTCGACGCGGTGGCCGGGCTGTGCCGGTCGTCCCTGGTCGACGTCGGCATCACTTTGGCACGGACCACTCCGGCGACGGGCCATGTGCCGCCCGTCCCGGTCGGAGATCTCGTTCGGCACTGAGCCGTACGGAACCGTCAGGGCCTCTCGTCGTCGTGACCTGTGGAACCACCACGCCGGCGACGAGGGGCCCTGTCTTCGTCACCACATCCGCGGGCCGGGTGATTCCACCTCAGTACGGGATCTCCCGGCCCGTCGCTCCGCTCGTTACCGTGAGCGCAACCGCGAGAGAACCGCGGCGTTGTGGCGGAATTCCTCGTCGGTGAAGATGCCTCCCAGCAGCACGTAGGAAACGCCGAGCTCCAGATAGCGGTCGAGGTATTCGGCCACCCGCTCATAGCTCCCCACGAGCAGGGGCGCGGAACCCTTGCCGGCACGGTAGGCGCCGGTCCAGTACACGTCGTCGTGGGTCTCTTCGGACAGTGCCAGACGCGCCAGCCGCCGGCTCCAGTCGGACTCCGACTTCTGACGCATGACCGTCTTCAGATGCGAGAGCCGGTCGCTGGGGTACTGTTCCCGGGCCGCGAGCCACGCCTCCTCGTCCGTGGCCCTGGCCAGGAGCCCGACCCTGATGCCGGTCCTGAGTCCGGCTCGCGCCGGCGTCGCGAAATCACCGGCGAACGACGTGACGGGTTCCGGATGCGTCACGGAGACGTCGGCCACCTCCGCCGCCGCCTTGCGCCCGGCCTCGGAGGAACCGGCCACGAAAAGACGCGGCCGGTGCTCGGGAGGCAGCTCCGTCCGTGTTCTGAGCCCCCGGTACTGGTAGAAGACGCCCTCGTGGGAGAACGGCTCGTTCGAGCCGAGGAGGCCGCGTACCACCGTCGCGTACTCGACCGCCCGCTGATAGCGCTCGTCGTGGCCGAGCTGGTCCGTCACTTGTCCGAGCTCGTCCTTGGCCGCGCCGGTGATCAGGTTCAGGTCGAGCCGGCGGCCGTGGAGCACCGTCAGGTTGTGTATGAGCTTGGCCGCGGTGAAAGGCGGTAATGCGTAGGGCTGCAGGGCGACCAGCGGCGTGATGTCGCTGGTGTGCTCGAGAACGGTCGCGGCGATCACCCATGGGTCGAAGTTCTGGTGGTTGTAGAAGACCAGAAGCCCGTCCATGCCGTACGCCTCGGCTCGTTGCGCGAGCGTGACGATGCGTCCCTTCGGGTCCGTCTCTTCCCAGTTCGGCGAGTAGGCCGTTCCGTAGACACTGAAGTCTTGTCGAGTCATAGTGTTCCCCGATACTCGTGGATGATCACCTTCATTGCCAGGGGAACTCCCGCCGAAACGGATCAGATGGTTGTGACGACGGCGGGCGGTCCGGCGTCACGAACACCTCGAACCGGGCCGAGGGCCGGGGCCCGCGAAGTGGCCGCGAAGTCGAGCGCCGGGGGCCCGCGCGTCGCATCGCCGTCCTGACAGGTGCGGGTGGTGCCGGTGGCACCACCATCTGCGGCGCCTCCGGCTCAGGCCCCCGACCGGACCGTGGCCGCATCCTCTCGCCGGCCGCGTCCCGCGTCCGGCCGGCCTCCCTGCTCCAGACGGAGCTCCCGGCCCTGCCACCGGCGTCGCAGCCAGCGGTCGTGGCTGGCGACGACGATGGCACCGGGGCCGGAGCCCAAAGCCTCCTCCAGTTCGTCGCACAGCCGCGGGGAGAGATGGTTGGTGGGCTCGTCGAGCAACAGCAACTGGGGCGGGCGGGCCACCAGCAGTGCCAGTGCGAGCCGCCGCCGCTGCCCGACGGACAGTTGCCCGACGGGCTTGTCCGCGTCCGCCTCGTGCAGCAGTCCGAGCGAGGCGAGCGGCACCTGCTCGGCCCGTACCGGGCCCAGCGACGTCTCGTAGGTGTCACGGACCGTGCGTTCGGGCCGGTCGAAGACGGTGTCCTGGGTGAGCAGTCCCACCGTCAGCCCGGGCCGCCTGCGCACCTCGCCCCCGGCCGCCACCCGTCCGGCGAGCACGGCGAGCAGCGTGGACTTGCCCGCCCCGTTGCCGCCGGTGACCAGCAGCCGGTCGGTGGCCGGGATCTCCAGCGTGTCCAGCGCGAGCCGGCCGGGCACCCGGACGTCCCGCAGGGCCACCAGCGGCCGCGGCCCCTCCTCGACCCGTGCGGCCAGCTCCCCGGCCGCGAACCGCAGCGGGCGCGGCGGCTCGGCGACCTGGGTGCGCTCCAGCTCCGCCAGCCGCCGGGTGGCGTTGCGCACCCGGCGGGAGATCTGGTTCTGCACCCGGCCCGCCCGGTGGCCGTAGCCCATCTTCTCGTTGTCGGTGCGGCCCCGGTCCGGGGCGACCCGGTGGGCGGTCACGCCCGCCGCCTTGCGCAGCTCCGCCAGTTCCTGCTGTTCCTCGGCGTACCGGCGCGCCCAGCGCTCCCGCTCGGCGCGCTTCTCGCGCAGGTAGGCGGAGTAGTTGCCGCCGTAGCGGACCGGGCCGTCCACCGCCGGGTCGAGGTCGACGAGGTCCGTGCAGACGGCGTCGAGGAACGCCCGGTCGTGACTGGCGACCACGACCGCTCCGGGCAGGGCGCGGAGCTGCTCCTCCAGGAAGGCGGCGGCGCCGTCGTCGAGGTGGTTGGTCGGCTCGTCGAGCAGCAGCGCGGACGGGCGGCGCACGAGCAGCGCGGCCAGGGCGAGCCGGCCGCGCTGCCCGCCGGACAGCGAGCCCAGCACGCGGTCGCGGCCGACCGTGCCGAGGCCCAGCCCGTCCAGCACGAGGGCGGCGCGGCGGTCGGCGTCCCAGGACTCCCGGTCCTGGGCCTGCTCCAGCCGCCTGCCGTAGGCGTCGAGGAGTTCCTGGTGGCCGGGGTCTTCCTGCGGGGCGCGGGCGAGTTCCCCGCCGAGCCGTTCCAGTTCGGCGAGGTCCTCGCGGGCCTCGCGCAACGCCTCGTCCAGCACCGCGGCGACGGTGGCATCGGAGTCGTAGGGCATCTCCTGGTGGAGGAAGCCCGGTTCGGCGGGGCGGGAGACGCTTCCCGCGTCGGGTGCGTCGACGCCGGCGAGCACCCGCAGCAGGGTGGACTTGCCGACACCGTTCTCTCCGATCAGGCCGACGCGGTGGCCGGGGGCGGCGGTCAGGGAGACGCCGTCGAGGACGCGCCGGCCGCCCAGGACGCGGACGAGGTCACGGGCGAGCAGAGCGGGCTGGGGCATGGGGAACCGTCCAACGTGTTCGATGGTCGGCCCGCCGGGCGCGGAGCCTCGGACGCGGGCCACGTGACACGCCGGGGTTCACCCCACGGGGGCTCCCGTCTCCCTCAGCGTGCCGTCGGCCAGCCGCAGCCAGCGGTTCACGCCGATCCCGGCGAGGAACCGCTCGTCGTGGCTGACCACCACGAAGGCACCCTGGTAGGAGTTGAGCGCGCTCTCCAGCTGGCCCGCGCTGACCAGGTCGAGGTTGTTGGTCGGCTCGTCGAGGAGGAGGAGATGGGGGGCCGGCTTGGCGCACAGGACGCAGGCCAGGGTGGCGCGCAGCCGTTCGCCGCCGGAGAGGACGCCGACGGGCAGGTGGGCGCGGGCTCCCCGGAAGAGGAAACGGGCGAGCAGGTTCATCCGCTCCGCCTCGGGCCGCTCGGGGGCGAACGCGGCGAAGTTCTCCGCCACGGTGCGGTCCAGGTCGAGCAGGTCCAGGCGCTGCGAGAGATAGGCGATCCGGCCGTCGTTGCGCCTGATCTCCCCGCCGTCCGGGGCGAGTTCTCCGGTGATCAGCCGGAGCAGGGTGGACTTGCCGGCGCCGTTGGGCCCGGTGAGCGCGATGCGCTCGGGGCCGCGGACGGTCAGGTCGATGCCGCCGTCGGTGAAGACGGCGCGGCCGGCGTGGTGCACTTGCATGCCCTCGCCGAGGAAGAGGTTGCGGCCGGCGGGCACGTTGGTGTCGGGCAGTTCCAGGGTGAGGCGCTGTTCGTCGCGCAGCGCGCGTCCGGCCTCGTCGAGGCGGGACTTGGCCTCACTGACGCGGGAGGCGTGCGTCTGACCGGACTTGCCGGCCGCCTCCTGCGCGCCGCGCTTCATGTTGCCGGCGAAGATCTTCGGCAGACCGGCGTTCTTGAGGTTCTTGGAGGCGTTGCTCATGCGGCGCTCGGCGCGTTCGCGGGCCTGCTGCATCTCCCGCTTCTCCCGCTTGAGTTCCTGCTCGGCGTTGCGGATGTTCTTCTCCGCGACCTCCTGCTCGGCGCGCACGGCCTCCTCGTAGTCGGTGAAGTTGCCGCCGTAGAGGCGTAGTTCGCCGCCGCCGAGTTCGGCGATGCGATCCATGCGGTCGAGCAGGGCACGGTCGTGGCTGACCAGCAGCAGGCAGCCGGTGAAGTCCGAGAGGACGTCGTAGAGCTTGTGGCGGGCCTCGGCGTCGAGGTTGTTGGTCGGCTCGTCGAGCAGGAGGACGTCGGGGCGCCTGAGCAGCTGGGCGGCGAGGCCGAGGGAGACGACCTGGCCGCCGCTGAGGGTGCTCAGGCTGCGGTCGAGGGCGAGTCCGGCCAGCCCGAGGCGGTCGAGCTGGGCGCGGGTGCGCTCCTCGATGTCCCAGTCGTCGCCGATGGTGGCGAAGTGCTCCTCGCCGACGTCGCCGGACTCGACGGCGTCCAGGGCGCGGATCACCTCGGCCACCCCGAGGACCTCGGCGACGGTGAGGTCGCCGGTCAGGGGGAGGGTCTGGGGGAGGTAGCCGAGGGTGCCGCCGACGGACACCGAGCCGGTGGCCGGCTGGAGTTCCCCGGCGATGAGCTTGAGCAGGGTGCTCTTGCCGGAGCCGTTGGGGGCGACCAGTCCGGTGCGGCCGGTGGCCACGGTGAAGGACAGGTCGTGGAAGACGGGGGTGTCGTCGGGCCAGGCGAAGGAGAGGCCGGAGCAGACGATGGCAGCGTCGGACATGAAGGGACCTCGAAGGCACGGGGGCAGAACAGAGACTTCTGCCCTGGGCAGACATGGGGAAGGGGTACGACGATTCGGGCCACGTCGGCGTCGGCGCTCCTGTACGCCGGCCGGTGGCCGTCAGATCCGGATCTCACCCGGAGATGTCGTCTTCACCCACCACGTCTGCGTCTCCTCGATCACTCGATTCAGGTCAGCGACAGCTTACCAGCTGCCGCTCCCACGCCTGCTCGGTCCGTCCGCCTCTCCACACGTGTGCGGGCGTTCGGTGTCTTGTCCGCCGCAGCTTGCGCGGCAGGTCGACGGAGCCCGTGGCCTGCGTGGGAGCTGTGGCGCTGTCACGTGGCCGTCAGCAGGCGCCGGGCCGCAGTGAACTGATCTTGTCGTTCCAATAGGAGTTCGGCACCCTCATGTCGACGATCGAGGTGTGGGCGTAGACCGTGAACTTGTCGCCCGAGTAGTTGTTGTCGACGTACAGGCAGAAGGCCGAGTCGGTGAGGTTCTGTACCGACGAGGTCTTGTCCTGCATGCTGCCGCTGGGAAGCGCCGAGACCTTGCCCAGGTCGCTCTCCGATTCCCAGTAACCGAAGCAGATGTGGGTGCCGTTGTAGTTGACGTTGTCCCAGAGTACGAGGGCGCCGTCGCAGCTCGCGGCGGGCGCCGCCGCGGCGGGGGAGACGCCGAGGGCCAAGGCCGCGACAGCGCCGCAGGCCAGAGCAGTGAGGGAACGAACGGGCATGGCAGTCCTTCCGGTCAGAGGTGTGACACGACGGTCCGCCGCTTGCAGTGGACACACGTGTTCCGTGCAGGGTGTCGGTGTCGTGGGGCCGTGGTGTCGGGGTGGGCGAAGAATGCGGCCCGCTCCCCGTCGCCGACGATGTCGGGCGTGCCGTTGTGCCCCCGCGCCGGGCCGGGTGGTCCACGCCCATGACAACGGGGACGCTCGGCGGGCCCGGCATCACAGGAAGTCCGAAGCGGTCGGGCCGTATCCCGACAGCGCCGCGCTCGCCGACCAGGTCCACAGCGGTAGTGATGCCGGGTGCGCGGCGACGGAGCGGTGGTGTCCGGTCTTCAGGGGGAATGGGTGCGTGTGGGAGGCCATGTCCTGTCCTCGCTCTTCAGTCGGCGGTGCGGGTGCGGCGGGAGGAGAAGGGAGCGGGCCCCGTGCCGGGGGAAGTGGCACGGGACCCGCCGTCAAGGGGGGTCGGGTGACCGTCGCGGCGTTGAGGCCACGGCCGGGCTCCCCATCTGGTGTGAACAGGCCTGCGCCCACCTCGTCGAGGACGCTTCACGCGTCACCGGTTGAAATGGTGACGCTATCGTGGCAGCTTCCTTCGTCACCCGTCAAGGCGGTGACTCACATGTGTCGACGGCACGACAGTGCTGACGCAAGGAGGCAGGTGGTGCGGTGGGTCGTGGGCGGGGCCGCCCCGTTCCGCCACGGGCGGGCGCGCACGACGGTCACGGGCAGAAACGGCCGTCGGGTTCGACGAGGCAGCTCACCTGCCACTCGGACCACGCACCGTTGGCGTAGCGAGCCCGGAACCACCTGTTCCCGTCCGCTCCGAGGGCCGAGATGAAGACGAGGGAGTCGCTGGTTTTCTGCTGAGGGTCGGCCTCGACGCGGCTCTGGACCCAGCCGCCCATGGAGACCCATCCGTTCCAGGAGCCGTCGGGGTAGGTCCAGTTCGTCCACACCGCGTGATCGCTGCCGACGACGAACTCCTCCTTCGTCCCGTTGGCCATCTTCGTGGTCGCGATGGCGTACTCGCAGAAGTACTTCTGGCCCTTGGTCGTGCAGTAGGTCGCGGCCTGCGCCGGCGCCGCCGCGATCCCCGTCCCTGCGAACGCGGCCAGGGCGGTGACTGCCCCGAGGACACTCCTGCATCCGGTCATGTGCGTGCTCCTTCGTCGACTGGTCGGTCCTGACGGCGAAGGGAGGATCCGCCGCCCCCAGCGCCTCCGGTCAGTCGATCACGGGCGTACGAGGGCGGACCATGCGGAACCACCGGCAGAAGTAGTGCCGCGACGGCGCAGGCCGCGGTGGTCGTGGCGGCGGCGCTCGCCAGGGCACCGCGTCCCTGGGCGGCGCTTCGGCTCGCGGGGCGCGGGCCTTTCTCGTGCGGTGCCCGGTGGCCGAGGTGAGAGAAGGCTGCGCCATCGGGGCCGGCCGCCGGTCAGGTGCCCGGCGGGGTGGGACGCAGGGCGAGGAGGGCGATGTCGTCGGTGCTGCCGGCACCGAGGCTGAGGATCAGCTCGTCGCAGAAGACGTCGAGAGTGGCCCGGGCGAGAGCGGCGGTGTGCCGGCGCAGGCGGTCCAAGGCGTCGCTGAGGGATTCCCCCGGGCGTTCGATCAGGCCGTCGGTGAACATGAGCAGGGTGGAGTGGGCCGGCAAGAGGTCGTGGGCGGTGGTCCTGGGCAGGGTGCTGTCCACACCGATGAGGAGGCCGGAGGCGGAGTCCAGGTAGTGGGTGTCTCCGTCGGGACACGTCAGCAGCACAGGGAGGTGTCCGGCGGAGGAGTGGTGCACTTCCCACGGGCCGTTGCGAGGCCCTTTGACGACGGCGTAGGCGCAGGTCGCGGTGGAGTACGGGTACAGCGTGAGGGTCGCGAGGTCGAGACGGCGCAGTACCTCCGAAGGCCGGTCCTGGCAGTCGACGGCGATGCCGCGGAGCATGTTGCGCAGTTGGCTCATCGTCACGGCGGCGTTCAGGTCGTGCCCGGACACGTCTCCGATGACCAATGCCGTGTCGCCGTCGGGCAGGGTGAAGGCGTCGAACCAGTCGCCGCCGACCTGGGCGGTGGTACTGGACGGGGCGTAGCGGGCGGTGATCTCCATGGACGGGATGTGGGGGAGGCGGGGGAGCAGGGAGCGCTGAAGGCGCTCGGCCGCGGTACGGGTGTGCTGGTGCAGACGGGCGTTGTCGACATTCAGCGAAATGCCCTTCACGAGGTCGGCGACGAGCAGCGCGTCCTGTTCGGTGAAGGGGTCGTCGTGGCCGGTGCGTACGACGATGAGGGCGCCCAGCACCTCGCGTCGGGCCCGGAGCGGGGCCATGATCGTGCTGGTGGCGCCCAACCGCTCGAACAGCCTCAGCTGCCGGGCGTCCAGGGCGCTTTCCGCCTGGTCCGGTGAGGGGATGTCGGTGATCAGCAGAGGGCCCGCGCCGTTCAGTACCCGGGCCAGCGGTCCCCGCGCGTTCTCGGACACCGGGGGCAGTCTGCCGAGGTCCACCCCGACGCTCAGTGCCCGGGGATCGCGGTGGACGACGCAGACCCGTTCGGCGTCCCCGTGCTCGTCGAGCAGGTCGACCACGCACCAGGTGGCCATCTGCCGGGTGAGGACTTGGCACACTCGACGCAGTCCCTCGCGCAGGTCGAGTGTGCTCGACAGCGCACTGGTGGTGTCGGCCAGCAGGGTCAGGCGTTCCCAGGCCCGTGCCGCCTTCTCATCGCCCGCCCGTGGCGCCGCGGCCGCATCGGTGTGCAGCCGCACCGAGGGCACGGGATCGGGACGCGATGCCGGCCGGTCCTCCCCGGGAGCCGTCGCCCTGGGCATGAAGTGACCGACCCGTACCGTGCGGCCGTCCACCGCCTCCTGACTGCGGACCTGCAGACGTACATGGACCAGGCTGCCGTCCCGGTGCAACGCCGGCAGTGGAATGGAGCGGCCCATGATGCGGGACCGGCCGGTCAGCCGGAGGGCGGTGAACCCGGCCCGATGCCGCTCGCGCAGATGCTCGGGAATCAGCACGGTCAACGGCCGGCCGATCAGCTCGTCGGTCTGCCATCCCAGCAGGTCGGCGAGAGCGGCGTTGGCCGCGATGATCCGGCCGTCGTCGTCGGCCGCGACCGTCGGGACACCGCTGTCCTCCACGTCGCCGGCGTCCCAGGGGGCCAGTTCGACGGAGGTCGTGTCCGGCACGCCGGGCAGCAGCGTCCACGCGGTGGGCGGACCCCCGGACAGTTGAGTGACCAACTGGTCGAGCACCCACTGGTAGTGGCTCCGCACGTGCGGAGCGGCCGGGAGGGTGAGCAGCGTTCCCAGCTGCGCCGCCGCGTCGCCTTGTTCGCACACGTGCCGCAACGTGTCGACGGCGGGCGCGGCGTCCAGCGGGAACGCGATCTCCAGGGTCATCGTGGCGCCGCTGGTGACCGTCTCCTCCAGCGCGGATGTCGTACACGCGTTGATCACGTTGGCTACATCGCAGGCGACGAGCAGCTCCGGGTTCGACACTCCAGTGCGCTCCTCGACGCGTGTCGTCAGCATCAGCTCCCGCAGCATCTCGTCACCGTGCTGCTGCGCCGCGCGGAAGACGATGTACGGCATGTCGATCAGTGTCACGGTCGCGGTTCGCCCGCACACGGGCACGGACTCCCACCCCGACGTCGGCGGCGCCGGAGCCTTGGGCCATAGCTCGAACCAGACCGTCTTGCGCCCTTCGCCGACGTGGGCTCCATGGCTGGACGCCAGTTCCTCGACCACGGCAAGGCCCCGCCCCGCCCCGGCATACGGCCTGGCCTCCCGCGGCACGAGCGGGCGGTCCGGCCGGCCGTCGCCGACTCGTACGTGCACCTGCCCTTCGTGGGACCAGACCCGCACCTCCACCTCGGTACGCGCGTGCAGCACCGCGTTGGTCACCAGCTCACTGGTCAGCAGCTCGGCGGTGTCCACCGCCTCCGGCGCGACACCACGCAACGCCGACCGCACGAACCGCCGGGCCAGCGGCACACTGCGCGCCTCCGGAGGAAGGAGTCGAAAGAGGACTCCGGACGGACTAGAGCTATCCATAGCACTATCAATCCCTATAAGGACTGAAGTCTAACTTGCCCGTACGACGTGATCCACGAGATGCCGAAGTGCGGCGGCAGCGCCTGCCAGGCTTCGAGACCTCCCACAGCCGGTCCGGATCGTCCGGCTTCACGCATGCAGGACCCCGCTCGCGTGCGCGAAGGACGAAGTCACCCATCCGGGCGTCCCGCCGGCCGACCAGGCCCCGGCGCACCCGCGATCGGCCCCGGCACGCGCGCGTCACTTCAGCGGTGTCCAGCCCGGCGCGCGTCGGCGGGGATGAGACGGGCCCCTCCGCCCGTGCGGTCGGCTCCTCGGAACCGGCCGCACGGGCCGCCGGCGCCGGGACCTCAGCGCCAGATGTCGTTGAGCGTCACGCTGCCGGTCGATGTGGTGAAGACGGTGCGGTTGTCGCCGTTCTCCCAGGTGACGGTGCCGTCGGGGTTCTTCTTCAGGTACTTGTACTGGATGGTGGTGCTGGGTGGCAGCTGGTGGGTTCCGGACCACAGCGGATAGGTGGCGGAGTCGGTGGTCAGGGGGAGGGCCTTGGCCGGGTCCCAGGATCCGAGGTCGGCGACGTTGCCGGAGACGTAGAGGTTCTGGCCCCAGGCGGTGGTGGCGGTGGCCTGGAAGGTGGCCGCCACGGGGGTCACGTTCCAGCGGTCGTCGTTGCCCGGCCCGTCCTGGGAGACGGTCAGGGTGCGGTTGGGAATGCTTTCCCAGGTCAGGGTGCCGGTGGGCGAGCGCTTGATGTACTTGTACTGCACCGTGAGGCCTGTGGGCAGCCGGACGTCGGCCGACCAGTGCGGGTATGCGCTCGCCGTGGTGCCCAGAGGAACGGCCCTGGCCGGGTCCCAGGCACCCAGCTGCGGGGCACTGCCGGACACCAGGAGGGTCTCGCCGTCGGTGGTGGCCCGCACCCCGAAGGAGACGGAGACGTCCTGCGCCGTGGCTGCCTGGGCACGGGGGGCCGTGACGGTGAGCAGACAGGCGATGAGCAAGCCGAACATGAGCACTGACCGACGGGTGGAAGCTACCCGGTTACGTATCAACAAGACGTCACCCCTTGTGTGGTGGAAGCGGTCGCGGACGCCGCCGCGTCGATGCACATCCCAACACAAGTTGAAGTCACTCAGTGACCGAGAGTGTTTCACGTGTTCAGTGAGTCATACGATTCGGCCACATTGCATGGATTAATCCAGGCACTTCATTAAAGAATTGAACAGAATGACGGACGACCGGGAGCGGGCTCTCTCCTGCTGGTCGTCCGCGTGCGGGCACCTTCGAAAGGCTCCTCGGGCTCGCAGTCGCAGGCCCGGCCCGGCCGTTAGCCCGCTCCCCAGGCGGCGTCCGCCTCTTGCGCAAGTTGACGCAAAATCTTTCAGTCGGAGAGCGGCCAGTGCCGGCTGTCGTCGGGGGAGAGGCTCCGTGATCCGCTGGTCATAGGCCCCGACGACGCGTGCCGTGAGCGAAGGGGCGTACGGGAGGCGCCTTGCGGCCGGCCGGGTGTCTACGCGGTGGCGGGCAGGACGTGGTCGCCGACCTTGTCCGTGCTGAGGCACAGGGAGCAGATCACCGCGTCGTGGGCGGCACAGGCGGCCAGGTCCGGGCGCTCGTAGGGCTGGTGGCAGACGTGGCAGTCGAGGGTGAGGGCGCTGGGGTTGCCGTCCCGGTCGAGCATGGGCTCGTCGATGCCGTCGTCCGTGCGGCGCAGGTAGTACTTGCCCTTGGTGGCGATCGCCATGAGCGGGGTGAGGACGAAGGCGATGACGGCGGCGGCGACGGGTGAGTAGGGCTGGAGGGTGTCGCCGAGGGCGTGGAAGTACATGGCGATGGACAGGCCGGACGCGGCGACGAAGGCCGTGACACCGACCGGGTTGACGGCATAGAGCATGCCGCGGCGGAACTCGGGGGCGTGCGGGGAGAGTTCGAGCAGGTACTTGTTGATGCCTATGTCGGTGGCCACGGTGACGACCCAGGCGATGGCGCAGTTGGAGTAGAAGCCCAGGATGCTGTTGAGGAAGCTGAACATGTCGGCTTCCATCAGGGCGAGCGCGAAACCGAGATTGACGAGGACGAAGACCATGCGGCCGGGGTAGTGCTTGGTGAGGCGGGTGAAGGAATTGGTCCAGGCGAGGGAGCCCGAGTAGGCGTTGGTCACGTTGATCTTGATCTGGCTGATGACGACCAGGACCACGGCCAGCGGGAGCACCAGCCAGGCCGGCATCATCGCGTCGAAGGCGCCCTTGAACTGCTGGATCGGCTCCGGAGCGACGTCCGGCCCGACCTCGGCGAGGATGTACACGGCGAGGAAGACGCCGATGGCCTGTTTGAGCGCGCCGAGCACCACCCAGCCGGGACCGGCCATGATGACCGCGGTCCACCAGGCGCGCCTGTTCGCCTCGGTCTTCGGGGGCATGAAGCGCAGGTAGTCGATCTGCTCGCCGATCTGTGCGATGAGGGACAGGCACACGCCCGCGCCGAGCAGCACGGAGGCGGTGTCGACGCCGCCGTCGCCGTCGGTGCCGGCGTAGGCGAGGAAACGGTCGACCGTGCCCGGGTCGGTGGCGATCAGGTAGACCAGCGGGCCGACCATCAGCAGCAGCCAGATCGGGGTCGTCCACACCTGGAGCTTGCTGAGTGCCTTCATGCCGTAGACCACCAGCGGGATGACCATCAGGGTGGAGACCAGGTAGCCCAGCCAGAGCGGGAGCCCGAGGCCGAGCTTCAGGCCCTGCGCCATGATCGAGCCTTCGAGGGCGAAGAAGATGAAGGTGAAGCTGGCGAAGATGACGCTGGTGAGGACCGAGCCGTAGTAACCGAAACCGGAACCGCGGGTGATCAGGTCCAGGTCGATGTTGTAGCGCGCGCCGTAGTACGCCAGGGGGAAGCCGGTGACGAAGATGACGACGGCGGCGACCGCGATCGCCATGAGCGCGTTGCCGGTGCCGTGCGCCAGGCCGATACCGGCGCCGATGGAGAAGTCGGCCATGTAGGCGATGCCGCCCAGTGCCGTCGTGGCGACGACCATCGGGGTCCAGCGGCGGTAGCTGCGGGGCGCGAAACGGAGGGTGTAGTCCTCCAGTGTCTCGTCGGCCGCCTGCTCGGCGGTGCTCCTCGTCGGTTCCGGCGTCGTCTGTCGTGACTCGGTTGTACTCATGCCACGTCTCCCGGTGGGGCTGGGTGCGGGTGCGGTGAAGCGGTGGTGAGCCCCGAGCGGCGTCATCGGCGAAACGGGGGAGCCGTGCGGGCCGTCGTGAGTCGTTCCGGCGGCCCTGTATACGACTGTGATCCCACGGCCGGTCACACTAGAAAGCGGGTGTTACCGGCGATTCCTCTTGACGTGAACACGATGTTTCCGTGGGTGCAGAAGCCGTCCGTGACGTCGCGCCCCCCGGCGCCCCGGCCGCGACCGGAGCGAATGGACGGCCCGACCGGACCTTCCTCATCGACGTGGCCGTACGACATGGGGGCATCGAACGCCGCGCGGTGGCCGGGGCAGGACGTCTACGACGCCACGGACCCCCGTCGTGGAGGCCCTCGACCGCGTCTTCACCGGCCGCACCGGAACGGTCGGCGTCGCCGCCGTGAGCGATGCCTTCGACGCCCCGGCCAGGTGCTCGCCCCGCCGGGGGATCGGACATGGCCTCATCCGGCGGAGCGCACCCGGGCTCGCCGGTGAGGCCGCATTCGCCGGTCCGGCCCCGGCAGGCCCGCGGATCAGCGCAGCAGGGTGTCGAGGAACGGGCTCGACATCACATGGTGGGGGTCGAGCCGGTCCAGGACCGCGACGGCCGTGTCCCAACCCGGCCCGCCTCCGGCGCGCAGGCCGGCGGGGACGGTGCGGGAGAGGACGTCCGGGTCGGACCACGCGGCGGTGTCGGTGTAGGCCCAGCCCTTGGACCACTCCGCCCGGACCGTCGCCCTGTCCCCGTCCAGGGCGAACAGGAACTGCTCGACTTCCCGGTAGAAGCGGTGCAGGCCGGGCGTGGTCGGCAGGGAGAGGATGTCGATCCACACCGCGGTGTCGGCGTCCGGCCGGTCGGGGCGCGGTCGCAGCGCGGACAGCAGGGGTGGCCGTGCGCCGGGTACGCCGCAGACGGACGGGTCCTCCAGGCCGGTCACGCGGATCTCCACCTGGCCGTTGACCGGGTACTCGCCGCGTGCCGCGTACTCGGCGAGCAGCGTGCGGTAGAAGTCGGCGAACCGGCTGACCACCCATTGCAGATCGGCGCGACGGACGAGGACGGCATAGCCGTTGGCCGTCTCGCGCAGCGTGGTGGGCCGTATGTACTCCAGCAGGTTGCGGGAGGCGCCCCACAGGTCCGACCGCAACCCGCCCGCCAGCAGCTGGGTCAGGAGGTCACCGGTCAGCACCTCCCGCACGAGGTCGTCGGAGAGCAGGACATCGGTGATGTCGTTGGTCAGCGCGACCTTGGCCAGCAGGTACTGCACGCGCCCGAAGAGCGGCGCGCTCGCCCAGGCCCCCGAGACCAGGGAACCGGCCAGCCGGGCGACGGGCTCGGGGAGGGAGTCGGAGAACGGATAGTTGTACGGCTCGTCGACCGCGCGGGAGCCCAGCGGGCGTCGCGGAGCGACGCTCCAGACCTTCAGCCAGGGCTTGTCGGTGAAGGCGAACCAGATCGCCTCCACGCGGCCGGTCCGGTCCACGAAGTCGGCCAGGGTCCGCTTCCCGGCCGCGGTGCCCGGGGCGGCGAACAGTTCGGTGGCCGGGATGTCCAGGAAGGACTGGCAGCGCAGGTTCTGGTCGGCGCCCACGCGCAGGACGGCCTCGGTGACGAGGGAACGGCCCAGGTGGGTGAGGAGCGCGTCGCAGTCGGGTTCCGCCCGGCCGACGGTCCGCAGGACGTAGCGGCCGGCGCCCTCGTCCCAGACGACCGCGGTCAGTTCGGTGACCAGGTTGCTCAGCGAGCCGTAGCCGTGGCCGGGCGGTGGGTTCTCGCCGACGGCGGGGACGGCCGTACCGTGCGCGCCGATGGCGAGCGCGCCGCCGACCGACAGCTGCCCGGGTGCCGGCGCGGCGGTGACGCCGTGACCGGCGCCGCCGGCGAACGCGAGCAGGTCCTCCAGGGTGGCCCCGGTCTGGACGCGGACCTCGGCCGAGCCGTCGGCGGACCGCCGCTCCAGCGACATGGCGGTGAGGTGTGCGGTGGTGTCCAGCAGGACGACCCGGGTCGCGGCGGGTGTGCCGTCGGCCACCGTGAGCGGCGCCCAGCCGTGCCGTTTGCCTTGCGCGCGCACCGTCCAGCCCGCGCTGTGCGCCCAGTTGACGACGTCGAGCACGTCCTGGGGGTGGCGCGGAGCGCACGTCCACAACTGGTCGGTGTGGATTTCACCGGCCCAGTTCTCGTAGACGCGTCGGTAGACGTCGGGGCCGGCCGGGAAACCCGGCGGTGCGGGTACCGCGTCGGCGGCGTGCGCGCCGTCCGGGCGGACCAGTCCGCGCAACAGCCACACCGCGCCACCCGCGGCGGCCGACGACGCGAGCAGTGCGCGTCGCGACAGCCCACCGCCGCGAACCGAAGAGTCGCCCGCCATCCGTGAGACCTCCCCTGTCCCGCCGGACTCAGCCGTGCCGAGCCGGTCACGTGCACACGCTACCCCGTAACCAGCCTTCGACTCCCGGGTGTTGGGCGGTTTCACCACTGGAACCGCCGCTCATCCGGCGGCCCGGGTCGCACGGTGACCGCGGACGCCCGCCACGCGGTGCGGCTCGTCCCGTCCGCCGCACGAGGTGGTGCCGTCGAAGAGGTCCCGCGCCGGGTGTGCCCGGCGGTCCGCGAGGGGCTGGAGGCGGAGGGCGCGACCATGCCGCCCCGGAGATGATCCGGTTCACCGTCCTGGAAGGCAAGGCCCTCGCGGACCTCACCGCACACACTTTGCGCGACCCGCCTGAGGCGCCTGGATTCCGCTTCTGCGGCGGTCACGGACACACGGACGCCACGGGGCGGCGCGCGGTTCGTCGGAAGCGCGTCGTCCGGGATGCAGGGAAAACGCCGCAGTGTGATTCTGAGGGGGAGGAGCCGCGTCCGGACGGACCCGCCGGCGGCCCGGCGCGCAGCCGGCCGGACCTCGGCTGGTGTCGCGTGGAGGCGGGGGCGCTGGACAGTGTGCGGAGTGCCGATGCGAACGGGTGCCGTCCGCCTCCACGCGGCGGCGCACCCGCACTCGGATCTCTGCTAGGGAAAGTGGGCCCTCATGTCCCGGACCGAGAAAGAGCTGAGCAAGACCCCCACGCCGGACACGGCCGAGGACAACGCGTACTTCCCGTCGCCGTACTCACTCAGTCGGTACACGTCGCCGAAGACCGACTTCGACGGCGTGCGGCACAAGGGCGCGTACACCCAGGGGAAGTGGAAGGTGCTCGTGATCGCGGCGGGGGAGCGCTACGTCCTGCTGGAGAACGGCAAGATGTTCTCCACCGGAAATCATCCGGTCGAGATGCTGCTCCCCCTTCATCACATGATGGAGGCGGGCTTCGGTGTCGACGTCGCCACGCTGGAGGGCTATCCGGCGAAGCTGGAACTGTGGGCGATGCCGCGCGAGGACCAAGCGGTCATGAGCACGTACGAAGCCCTCAAACCGCGGCTCAAGCAGCCGAGAAAGCTCTCCGAGATCGTCGCCGGGCACCTCGGGGACGAGTCGGATTACATAGCCGTCTTCATTCCGGGCGGGCACGGGGCCGTCGTCGGGCTGCCGGCCAGCGAGGAAGTGGGCCGGACGCTCGAGTGGGCCCTGTCCAACGACAAGTTCGTCATCACCCTGTGCCATGGCCCGGCGGCGCTGCTCGCTGCCTCGCCCGGCGCGGACGAGTCGCCGTTCCAGGGGTACTCGCTCTGTGTCTTTCCCGACGCACTCGACGAAGGGCCGAACCTGGAGATCGGCTACCTTCCCGGCCGCCTGCCCTGGCTGGTGGCCGATCTGCTGAGCAAGCGAGGTCTGAACGTCGTCAACGACGACATGACCGGCAGGATCCACCAGGACCGCAAGCTCCTGACCGGTGACAGCCCTCTCGCCTCCCACAAGCTCGGTCTGCTCGCCGCCGAGGCACTCGTCGAGGCGGCCGGATCGGGCGGACGGACGTCAGGCACGAACGCGAGCCGCAGCTGAGGGAGCGCTCGGCAACCGTCCGGTGACACGCCGCCACCACAGGCGTCGGCGACTGTGCCGAGAAAGCCCAGTGGTACGCGCGTGAGGCGCACGATCTGTTCCACTGCTCGCGCGGTGCCGGCGCCCACACGCTGCGGGCCCCGGGCGGTGACCGTTCCGCGGAAGAACGTGGCGGCCAGGGGCATCGCGTCCTTTCCGGGGTAGACGGCGATCACAACCGGGGAACCGATCGCGGAAGGAGACGAGCCATGCGGAAGGGCGAACAGATCACCGGGGAGGCCCGTGAGGAGCTCGCGCGGCAGATGAAGGAGCAGTACGAGGGCGGCAGGTCCATACGGGCCATCGCCGAGGCATACGGCCGGTCGTACGGGTTCGTGCACCGCGTCCTCACCGAGACGGACGTCTCCCTGCGCGCCCGGGGCGGGGATCAGCCGCGGCGGCGCCTCGGCACGCCCGCCCACTCGGGCCGGTAGCCGTCCTCCGCCGGGCGGCGGCGAGTCGTCCGCGACGGGCGGCCCGCCGCGCCGGTGCGGTGATGGACCCCCGCCGGCCGGCTGCCGCCGTGCCATCCGGGGAACCCGGCGAACCGAACGGCGCGCTCAGCCGGTCGATGTGGTAGCGGTACGGGCGCGCGGCCGTAGCAGGACAGGTCGGTGACCTTCCCGGCCGGGGTCCGTCTTCGGCCGGCGGCGATCCGGCGATCCCGGTGAGCCGGGGCGCCGGTCCGCACGCGGAGATACCCGTGAATCGGGATGGTCCCGCCGGCGTCCTGCGGCTCGTACTCGCGCAACGCGGAGGGCCAGGGTGGGCCGGCGGGGCCGGCGGTCACCAGGTGACCGGGAGTGCCTCCACGCCGTAGACCGTCGAGCCCTGGCGGAAGCGGAGGGCCGTTTCGGGGACGGCGAGTCCGAGGGCGGGAAAGCGGCGGAGCAGGGCCGGCAGGGCGACCTTCATCTCCAGCCGGGCCAGTTGCTGGCCGATGCACTGGTGGATACCGAAGCCGAAGGACAACTGGGCGACCGGGCGGCGACGGAGGTCGAGGCCGTCGGGGCGTTCGGGAACGAGGTCGGGGTCACGGTTGGCGGTCAGCGGAGAGAGCAACACGTGCTCGCCCGCGTTGATCCTGTTCCCGTCCAGGTCGATGTCGGCCACGGCCGTGCGCAGGAGCGGTGCCGGGATGGCGAGATGGCGCAGGAGTTCCTCCACGGCCGTCCCCACCACCGTGGGGTCGTCGCGGAGGGAGGCGAGTTGGGCGGGATCGCGGAGCAAGGCCAGCACGCTCAGGGCAAGCATGGTCGCCGTGGTCTCGTGTCCCCCGACGAGGAGAGTGGTGCCGAATCCTATGAGTTCGTCGTCGGTGAGCTCCGCGCCGTGCTCCCGCACCACCGTGCCGAGCACTCCGCTCCCGGGGGTGGCCCGGTTGCGGGTGACGATGTGCGCCATGGCCGTGTTCAGTTCGGCCGAGGCGGCCACCAGGCGGTCGGCGTCGGCCGTCCCGTCCATGATCACTTGGGAGCAGCGCTGGAACATGGACCGTGTCCCGTACGGGACGTCGAGCAGTTCGCAGATCGCCAGCGAAGCGATGGGCAGGGCGAACGTCTCGACCAGGTCGACGACGGGGCCGTGGTCCACCATGGCGTCGAGGTGGTCGGAGACGATCGTCTCGATCGCGGGCCGCAGCCGCTCGATCCGGCGGACGGTGAAGCTGCCGGTGAGCATGCGGCGGAGGCGGGCGTGATCGGGACCGCTGTACGCGGGCAGGAAACCCGGGTGGTTGAACAGGGTGCGCGGCAGCGACGGGTCGATGCCGTTGCCCGTCACCAGGCGCTCGTCCGCGAAGGCGGCCCGGACGTCGCTGTACCTGGTGAGGACTACGGCTTCGATCTCGCCGCGCACCGGATGGAAGACGCGCAGCCGCCGGGGGCCGCCCTCGTCGCGCATGCGCAGGAGGTCCGGCGACGGGTCGAACGGGCAGGTCCGGTCCCGTTCGGAGGCTACGAAGGACGCTGAACGCCGATCGGGCATGCTGCATGCTCCTCAACTGTGTCGATCCGGGGAACGCGGTCTCGTGGTGATGACCCGCGTCGGCCTATACGCGGTACCGGGTGGAGGCGTGGTGCCAGTCGTAGGCGCCGCGGATGGTGGTCTGCAGTGCCTCGGTGCAGTAGCGCCGCAGCAGGTCGCGTTCGGCCGGGTCGAGGTCGCTCGTGGCCGGGCCACCGAGAAGGGCGCGGTGGGCGCCGGTGAACAGTTCCAGGGCTTCGTCCTGGCGGCGGAGGGCCCTCCCGATCGCTTCCGGCCGGGAGATCCCGTACTCCCGTTCCAGGCAGAGCACGAGGTTGTCCTGTTCCCCCAGAGCCGCGTCCTTGTCCAGGGAGACGATGTCGTTGTCGCAGATGATGAACGTCTTCGTCATCTCGCGCATGATCGACAGGTGCGGCAGCGCGTACAGGTGGTCGGGGAGGACGCACGAGGACAGGCGCTCGGCGAGATCGATGACCGGTGCCACGCCGATGGTGTGGCGCCGGACGCGCAGGTACGCGTTCAGGGACATGGGGGTGCCGGTCTGCCGGCTGAGCGCCTCGTGGACATGGTGGTCGAGGTAGGAGGACCAGTGGGCCGCGGACCGCTGGATCCAGTCCCCGGGCATGTCCCGGCAGCTGCGCCGTCGCATGTCCGCGAAGGCGCCGGCCAGGGGCAGTGGGGACGCCTCGCCGCCGATGCCCTCCTTGACGAGCTCGACGACGTGGCGGACCCGCTCGGGCGACCGTCCCCACTGCGCGTCGAGTGCGTCGTCGAACAGGAAGTACCAACTCTGCTGGTCCACCCCGAGGTCCAGCTCGTCTCCGGTCGCGTTCGGATAGAACATGGCCGCTATCAGCGGGAACTGGCCCTTCAGGTGATGGGTCTCCTCCTCTCCCGAAGACAGGAAGCCGAAGGACTTCGGCCAGGCGAGGTGGCGTTCCTGGGCGCGCCGGAAGTCCGTACTGATCCGGCGGGGGAAGGGGACGCGGATTGGGGTCGGGGGCCCGGAACCGTCCTCGTTCACGGACCCGGTCGCGGACACGGCCGCCTCTGCCGTCGATGTCATGATGGGGCGCACCTCCGGAATCGGGGCCGGTTCAGCGGGCCGGCCAGGGCGAGACACGCATGGGCAGCGCATTGGGCCGGATCAGCGCTTGGACGACCGGCCGGACCCTGTGCCCCGCCACCGGCCGCGGTCGCCACCGCGAGACGATGGAGCGGAGGACGACCAGCATCTCGGTCATCGCGAAGTGGTCCCCGATGCACTTCCGGTTGCCCAGGGCGAACGGGACGTAGGCGCCCGGTGGTAGATCCTTCTCGGTACGGCTGAGCCACCGGTCCGGATCGAAGCGCAGGGGATCCGGGAAGTACGCCGGGTCCCGGTGCATCGTCACCGCGCTGTAGATCAGCTCGGCTCCCTGCGGAAGCCCGACGCCGCGCACCCGCACCGGCTCCGACGCACGCCGCATGAGCAGCCAGTTGGGCTGGTGCAGACGGAGCACCTCGCGGAGGAACCGGTCGGTGAAGGCAAGCGTCGCCGCGCTGGGCAGGGCGCCCGCGGGCAGCGCCTCGCACTCGGCTTTGATCCGCTCGGTGATCTCCGGGCGCCTGCCGAGTTCGTGGAGCGCCCACGACAGCGTGGTCGACGTGGTCTCGGCGCCGGCCATGAGCAGGGACAGCAACTCGTCGCGGGCCTCCGCGTCGGTCATCCCCCGCGGATTGCCGGGGGTGCCGGCGAACATGACCGACAGCAGGCCGCCGCGACCGGCGGGGTCCTGCCGGGCCTGCCGGACGGCGGCGTCGGCGAGTTCGCGCAGCGCCGCGGCCGCGGACAGGTACTTGCGGTGCCCCAGCACAGGCGAGGACGCGATCGGCGCGGGCAGGACGGTGCCCACGAAGACCCCGCGCATCACCGTGGTCAGGTGTTCCGCGACCCGCTCACCCAACTCGGCCACGCCCGCGGCGCCGTCCGGGCGTCCCGTGCCGAACAGGGTCGCGACGAGCATGCCCGTCATCATCCGGCGCAGCACCAGGTCCATGGCGATCACCTCGCCCGGTTTCCACGCCGACACCTCTCCCTCCGCGACGCCGGTCATCGTGCCGACGCACGCGGTGATGCTGTCACGGTGGAACGCGGGCTGCAGCGCCCGCCGTTGACGCCGGTGGACATCACGCTCGGACGTGATGATGCCGTTCCCGATGAAGGGCCGCGCGACGTCGAACAGCAGCCCTTTGCCGAACTTCCTGCTCTGTGTGACGAGAACCTCGTGGACGGCCTCCGGGGAGTTCAGCACGAACACCGGACGGTTCCCGAGGAATATCCTCACGATGTCGCCCTGCGCCCTGACCGATTGCAGGAAGTCCACCCGTCTGGAGATCAGTTGGGGCAGATGGCCGAGCAAGGGAAGGCGGCCCGGCACAACGGGTGCCGCCGCTGGAGCGGTGGTAGAGCGCATGAGCATGGACCTCTCCGAAGGGAACCGGAAACCCGCGTTCGCCACCGGTATCCCGTTCCGGCGTGGCCGTACGGCGACGACGTCGGCCCAACTGTGTTCCGCGGCGACCCGTCGGGGCATCCGTCATGTGACTGCGGGAGCGGGCCGGCGGAGCACACCGGAGTGAGTCGGGCAGTAGGTCATGGGCCCGGTGATCGAGGCTGCCGGTGGGTCCGGGCAGGTGCCGTCCGCGGATGGCGCGCCCCGGGTCGGCCGTCGTCGCCGCCCCGGTATGGCGGCAGCTGAAGCCGACCGGTGGCACAGCGAGCCGGAGTCCGTGTGCGCTCGGGTGGCAGGGCCGGTCACCCGAGCGGATCCGCGCCGACGGGCCCGGGACCTGCCCGCGTGCTCTGCCGGCGCCGGTCGACCGGAAGAACGCCCGGCAGCCTGCCGGGTGGGCCGCCACCGCGACGGGCGCCGATCACCGAGGACACCGGCTGCATCAAGAAGGGCAGCACGTCGGCCGGGGCGGGCCCTGGCCGACCGGGAGTCCTACTGCCCCGGCCCTGGACCATCGACCGCGAGCGGTGCCGGGCTGGCGGCGGCGATCCCCGGCGAACGGGGGTTCGTGTTCCAAGGGGCGGCAGGTCCGGGACATCGTCCGCCGCTGCCCGCCGGCCTGACCTTCGATC
The DNA here is from genome assembly GCF_055583025.1 of Streptomyces sp. NPDC104831. Classification (NCBI taxonomy): domain Bacteria; kingdom Bacillati; phylum Actinomycetota; class Actinomycetes; order Kitasatosporales; family Streptomycetaceae; genus Streptomyces; species Streptomyces sp. NPDC104831. Next base: position 202,500 of record NZ_JBVJOT010000003.1, on the reverse strand, counting down.
CCGGCGCGCCGCATGTCACCGCTGGGTGGATGTTCCGCCGTAGCCTGTCCGGCCCGGGGGAGGCCGCCTGCCACCTCGCCCACGCACCCGCCCGGCGTGCAGGACGCCGACCTGGTCCGGAACGCCGGCAGCGCTGGGCAACCGAGGAGCGCGTGCAGGCCGCGGAGAACGACTGGGGGCCCGGCAGGCATGTGGCCCGCCGCCCCATCGACTGGTACCGGTACCTCGCCCTGACCGTGCTCGCCCACACCCTTCCCGGCTGCCTTCACCTCCCAGCCGGACGGCACCGCAAGGGGGGAGCAGCGGAAACGGATCGGCCCTCGCCCCGCTCACCGTGGCAGAGATCCGGCGGCGCCTGCCAGGGCCTCTCCTGCCCCGAGAGGGCAGACCCCTGCATGCCCTGAACCGCTTCCCCTGGCGCAGACGCCTTGCCCCGCTGGAGGCCGGCGGGGCTGCGCCGCAGGCGTGTGCGGAGGCCGCCGCGGTCCTCGACGAGGAGTTGCGGGCCGACCCCGTCCCGGGGCACAGGCCGTCAGCCGGCGCTCAGCGTGGTCCACTTCTGGTTGGCGCCGCCGGTGCAGTCCCACAGCTGGAGCTGGGTGCCGTCGGCCGTCGAGAAGCCCGGATCGTCGAGGCAGCGGCCGGAGGCGGGGTTGCGGTAGCCGCCGTTGTAGGGCTGCCAGACCTGGTTGGCGTCGCCGTGGCAGGACCAGATCTGCACCTTGGTGCCGTTGGCCGTGCCCTTGCCGGCGGCGTCGAGGCACTTGCCCATGGAGCGCAGGGTGCCGTCGGTGTAGGCGGACCAGACCTGGTTGGCACCGTCGCCGCAGCCCCAGATCTGCACGGCGGTCCCGTCGGCACTGCCGGCGCCGTTGACGTCCAGGCACTTGCCGGGGATCCCGGACTGCACGCGTGCGGGGGCGGGGGCGGGGTTCCGCAGCCACCCGGCGTCGTCCGCGGACCGGATGCCGCGGTGGAAGGCGTCGGCCATCTTCTGGTAGCCCGTGTCGTTGGGGTGCAGGGCGTCGGCGAGATCGGCCGTGGTCAGGCCGCTCATGTCGACGTAGGCGACATGCTTGCCCGCGGCCTGTTCGTCTCTCACGAGTTGCGGGACGGCCTGGTTGTACGCGGCACGGTACCGCTCCTCCGAGCCGCTGGTGGACACGACCAGGGAGGCCACGAGGACAGTCGCGTCGGGAGCGGCGGCGGTGACCTGGTCGACCAGCGACCTCAGGCGGGCGGTGGCGGTGGAGACCTGGTAACTCTCGTTGAGGTCGTTGGTGCCGATATGCAGCGTTACGACGTTGGGCCGGTAGCGGGTCAGCGAGGTGTCGGCGAGCGCGGCGATCTGGTGGATCTTGTACCCGGAGTGGCCCTCGTTGTCGGGGTCGGCCATCGGACCGTTGCGCAACGTGCCCACGAAGTCCAGCGGATGGCCGTCCGCGGAGAGCCTGCTCCATAACGGCCCCCGGTAGCCGTTGCCCGTACTGCTCCCCACACCCCAGGTTATGGAGTCGCCCAACGGCATGACGCGCAAGGGTGTGTTCGAGGCGGCGGAGGCACGGCTCACGCCTCCTGTCATGACCCCGAGCGCGGCGGCGACGAGTGTGACCAGGGTGAGGATCCAGGGCTTTCTCATATGGCCGTCCTCTTCTGCGAGTGATGGTCGGGCCGGCGTGGCTGCCCACTGTGGGTACCGGCGACTCGGCCGCGGCGTCTTTCCGCCGGCGCCGACGGCCGCCTGACGTACGGACAGAGCGGCGTGCAGGGGGATCTCTTGCGGTGCGCGCGTTGACGGGCCTCACAAGCGCGCGGGGATACCACGCGACCCGCTCGACTCCGCACGTTCGACATACCGAATGTTGATTGATATAGCGAGCACCCTGGATGATAGAGGGCCGGCGGAGCTCGTCAAGTCTCCTCGCATGCTCCACAACGAGCCTCGAAATGGGCGGTGTTGACATGCCCGGAGGTCTCTCTAGTATCCGTGAGGTGCCGACTTTCCGAATGCTGTTCGAAATTGCGAACCTCTGGCATTGATATGTCACGGGCCTGACATTTTGATCCGCGTCCCTGGCGCATCACCCGCTCGTGGCGTGGTGTCCTCCCGGGAAGGAGCCTTGGTGTTCAGACGATCAGGTGGGCGGCTGTTCCGTGTTCGCCACGCCGTCGGCGGACGGTTCGGTGGCGGTGGGCCTGTGCCCGGCCGACGCCAAGCCGTCCGGAAACGTCCTGAGGAGGCCACGATGCCACTCCCCGTTCGAGGGTCGTCCGCCGTCGGCACGAGGCTCGGCCGGGCAGTTGCCCGGACCGCGGCCCTTCTGCTGGTGTTCGCCGTCGTCCCCGCCGCGGTGCGGCCCACGGCGGCCAGGGCCGACAACCCCATCGTGCAGCACATCTACACCGCGGATCCGGCCCCGCTGGTCCATGACGGACGGGTCTACCTCTACACCGGACACGACGAGGACGGTTCCACCTACTACACCATGAAGGACTGGCGTGTGTGGTCCTCCGCCGACATGGTCAACTGGACCGATCACGGCTCACCGCTCAGTCTGGCCACCTTCAGTTGGGCGTCCGCCGACGCCTGGGCGGGCCAGGCCGTGCAGCGCAACGGCCGGTTCTACTGGTACGTGCCGGTGAAGAACCGGGCCACCGGCCGGATGGCCATCGGCGTGGCGGTGTCGGACAGTCCCACCGGCCCGTTCCGGGACGCCCTCGGCCACCCGCTGGTGGAGAACGGCGAGATCGACCCGACCGTCTTCATCGACGACGACGGGCAGGCCTATCTGTACTGGGGCAACCCGAACCTGTGGTACGTCAAGCTGAACGCCGACATGACCTCCTATTCGGGCAGCCCCACCAGGATCCCGCTCACCACCGCGGGGTTCGGCACCCGTACCGGCGATACCGACCGTCCCACGCTGTACGAGGAGGGGCCCTGGGTCTACAAGCGGAACGGTCTGTACTACCTGGTGTTCGCGGCCAGGTGCTGCTCGGAGTTCATCGCCTACTCCACGGCGCCCGGTCCGACGGGTCCCTGGACCTACCGTGGAACGGTCATGCCCACACAGGGCAGCAGCTTCACCAACCACCCCGGGATCGTGGACTTCAAGGGCGGTTCCTATTTCTTCTACCACAACGGCGCGTTGTCGGGCGGCGGCGGCTTCACCCGCTCGGTCGCGGTGGAGCGGTTCTCCTACAACGCCGACGGCACGATCCCGACGATCGGCATGACGAACGCCGGCGCACCGCAGGTCGGCACGCTCAACCCGTACGTACGCCAGGAGGCCGAGACGATCGCCTGGGGATCCGGCATCGAGACGGAACCGGCCGGCGAGGGAGGAATGGATGTCGGCTGGATCGACAACGGCGACTACATCAAGGTCAAGGGCGTGGCCTTCGGGGCGGGTGCTTCCTCCTTCACCGCGCGTGTGGCCTCGGGCAGCGGCGGCGGCACCGTCGAACTGCGGCTGGGCTCTGCGAGCGGAACGGTCGTGGGCCGGTGCGGCGTGCCCCCCACCGGGGGCTGGCAGACCTGGACATCGGTGACGTGCCCGGTCAGCGGTGCCACGGGCACCCAGGACCTCTACCTCCGGTTCACCGGCGGCAGCGGCTACCTGCTGAACGTCAACTGGTGGCAGTTCACCCCTGCCACGCCCTGACCTGGCATCGGGCGATGCCCGAACACGCGATCACGCGGAACCTGAACGTCGACTCCACGCTCTGCCGCGCCCACCCGCATGCGGCCGGGGCCCGGAACCGGGGCGACCCGCGGAAGACACCTCCCCGGCGGCCTGTCCACCGAGTCCGTTGATCACGGCTGGGGCACTCGCGCGGTGGTTGGACCAGTCGCGACTGGACAGCACCGGCAAGTAGCCGTCGGGGTCCCGGAACGTCATGCCCCAGGTGCCCCAGTACGGATTTATGGGCGGGCACTCTCTTCCCGCCGTGCCGTTCGAGCTGCTCCACGAGAGAGTCGGACACCGGTTCGCCGAGGTAAACGACCAGCAGGTCTTCAGCGGTCGGCCGTGGGTCCAAGGGAGCGGCAGGATCGTGCACGAGTTCGAGATGCCAGCCGGCCCCGGGCCAGCCGACCATCAGGAGCGAACTCCGACCCGGGCCGCCGTCCGCTGCATGCCGATACAGGACATCGAGGCCGAGACCCGAAACCCAAGCGACCGGGCGGCATCGGGCGCTGGTCCTGATCCCGGTCGCCGAGAACTCAACCGGCGTGCCACGGCGCGGATCCCGACGACCTCCACCCGGCCCGCTTCCGCACCGGACTCACCGCGCCGGCAGACCTGGTCAACCCGGCCCGGGTGGTGCGGCGTCCCGTCGGAGCGGGGATCGCGGCCTGGGCGGCGTCGGTGGGCGGTGCTTCCACGGCGCTCCGGGACCACCGGGACGACGACACGTCCCGCTGCTGCGGTTGCCCGGCGAGGGGCTTACTGTGGAAATACGGGTCTCGGGAGGACGCCGGGTCTTGCTGCCCGGCGCGGCGAAAGGCTCCGCGATGCCAGCAGCATGGTCCTCTTCGGCCAGGTGTGTGACGCGTAGGGCGGCTCTCGGTGCCGGCGCCGCGGCGCTCGCCTGCGGCATCCAGCTCGCCCCTTTCACGCCGGGTCCGGCCGGGGCCGCTCCGGCCGCCCACACCGCCCAGCACTGGAGCGACGAGGTCGTCAACGGGATGGCGTACCAACTGGTGCCCAAGCACAACGCCGGCAATCCGGTCGTGGACATCGCCGGCGGACACAACGCCATCCAGTTCCCGCTCAACGGCGGGAAGAACCAGATGTTCGTCGTCAGCCGGATGCACAAGCACGTCGTCTTGCTGAAATCGGCCGAGGACCCCCGACGCTGCCTGGGGGCCGGGCACGCGGGTTCCCAAGTGCACCTCGTGGACTGCACCGAGGGCAATGACCGGAACCGGGCCGCCATCTGGGAGCTCGAACCGCACGGCGACGGAACGTTCAGCATCCGCCACTACCACACCAGCCAGGTGATGGACGTCGAGCGTGGCAGCACACACCAGGGTGCGAGGATCCTGTTGCATGGCGAGCACCACGCGGACAACCAGCGGTTCTACATCAAACGGGCGCTGAGCAGGCCCCACCTGTGGGTCGGCTGTTCCATCGGCAAATTCGGGACCGCGGGCAAGACGTGGTGGCGCACCCTGAGCGTACGCGCGCCGCGGAACGAATACCGGCTGGCCGACGGCACCAAACTGGTCGTCGGCTACACCAAGCAGGACCATGTCGTCGGGTGGGTACCACCAGGCGCCCACGCCGGCCTGTGGGGTGCGGGCAACTCCGGTCAGAGCTGGACGCAGCCGGGCTGGGGCATCTCCGTCGACCCGTACCACACGGGTTACATCAACTCGGAGAACGGCTGGATCGACTTCCGCAACGGCGGCAAAGAGGCTCCGAACCGCCCCAACAGCTCCATGCTGCCGAGCGAATCGAATGTCAACCACTACGCCTACTATGTTGATCAAAGCGGACGTGTCGGTCCCGTCGCACACGCGCGGTTCCGTGATCACCTCGTCCAGTGCACCGAGGACATCCCCACCAACGGACCACGCCTCGAGTAGTGGGGAGCAGGCCGCTCGACCACCGTTCCGGGCGCGGTCGGAAAGAGTTCGTCGGCCTTGCCGCGTCCCGCACGAGTGTCCGATCGGTCGGGAAGCGCTCAGTGGCCGGCCGCGTCTCGGACAGAGGTCAGTTCCGTGGCGAGCCGGACCGCTTGCCGGGTGGTGAACTGCGCTTCCGGCCGTTCGGCGGGGCTTTCGGCGGACGCGCCGCGTTTGCGTTCCGACAAGGCGGCGTGGTCCCGGTCGAGGCGCACCGCGTGGTCGCTGGTGGCGGGGCCGCGCAGCAGCAAGGAGAGAGTCCCGGGTACCGCGGTGGCGGCGTGCACGTGATCGGCGCGCAGGACGTACAGGCTCCCCGTCGCCTCGGTCCTGACGTGCAAGGGGCGTACCGGTCCCGCCGCCAGCCGGTCGGTCACCTCGTCGACCGTCCCGTAGAGGTGATGTTCGTAGGAGCCCCGCAGGATCGTGGAGGCGAAGGACCAGCGGTGGTTGTGCGGTCTGGCGTGGGGGTCGGTGCGGCCGCCGAGCCAGTGCTGCAGCCGGAGGCGGACGCCGTTGCCGGGATCGTCGTAGACGGTGAGGCGGTTGCCCCAGGGGCGGACTTCGGACAGGCTCAGGAGCCGGTCGTCCCGGCACGCCGCGGCGAGGAGTCCGTTCAGCGTGTCGAAGTCGCGCAGCAGCAGCAACGCGGAACGCAGCGCCGTCTCCACGTGCGTCGGGTCGGCCCAGTCCACGGCGGAAAGGGCCCTCCACGCAGCCGTGGCGCTCATGTCGCCGGCAGGTGGTACTGGCGGGCGATCCCGGCCGCGTAACCGGGAGTCAGCGCACGGCCCTCCGGCAGGGTGAGCCACAACCGCAGCAGATGGCGCTGTTCATCGGGGGCCGTGCCGTCGACGAAGGCGTCGCGGGCGTGCAGAACCGCGTGGTTGTTGATGAACTGGGCGTCGCCGACACGGAAGTCCATGGTCAGCGCGACACCGTCCTCGGCGGCGATCCGGTCCACCAGCTCCATGACCTCGGTCTGGGCGGGACTCGGCGGCGGTGGGCCGTCGGCCGTCGGCTCCTGGAGGTATTCGGGCCTGCCCGCGGATGCCGCGCGCCTGCGCCAGGACGGGCGCCGGCGGAAGGAGAGCTTGCCGTCCGCCCAGGAGACATGGGAGGCGGGGTAGTAGGGGAGGACGTCGCCGTCGGCCTCATCGCGGTTGTTCATCCACAGCGGTTCGGCCAGTGCGCCGACGAGGTCCGGGCGACGGCGCAGGATCTCGTTGAAGACCAGCGCGGAACTGGCGATGCGCGAGGTTCCGCCCGACCGGGACTTGGCCAGGCAGAGCAGGGAGACCACATCGCACCAGTCCGTGTGGAAGGGGAGCTCCACCGAGGTCTGGTAGGCGAACCTGTCCGGGCCGGGTGCTCCGTCCTCCTTGACATCGGCCAGGTAGAGCGCGCGCTTGTCCTGCGGTGTCGGGATGCCCACGGCCAGCCCCAGCGCCCAGTACAGCACCGCCGAGCGACGCGTGGGCAGGTCCGCCACCGGGAGGCCGCGGACCAGCAGTACCCCGGGGCCGTCCTCCAGCGTCCGGCGCCACAGCCGCGCCTTCTCCTTGATGCGGGGCAGGCGCAAGGCGGCGGGGTCGACGAGATGCAGCGGGCCGTCCACATCGGGTAATCGCTCCAGCTCGGCCAGGTCGTGCCCGTCCAGTTCCACCAGCCATCGCTCCGGTGCGGCGGTCAGGTCGGCTCCCCGCCACACCGCGGGACCGTTCAACGGGACGCGGGGGAGGGCTTCCGTAAAAACTTGCTGAGACAAGGTTTCACTCCGTCAAGGCGTGGGCAGCGCCGAAAAATTTACCCGGCATTTACTGCTTGCAGTGTGCATCCAGCAATGCAAGCAGGGACATTCCAGCCGGTCAAGACCGCCCGGCTTTTATTAACGCAGTGTTTCTGGTTCATGTACCGGCAATCGGCAGGGTTGACCCCTCTTCCGGGCGGGTGTCAGACTTCCACAAGCGTACGGCCCCCGTTCGGGTTGTCGAACAGCCGGGCATCGACCTGGTTCACCGTCGGGTTCGCGACCTGTTTCCGCTTTTACTCGACGGGCTTGCGTGAAAACTGCGCCCGCCCTCGTTGTCCTGCCGTTGCCGACGTGCGAAAACCCTGGGAAGGTGTTCTCCGTATGCGGGGCGAATTATCTCTCTTATTGGCTCTCGCCAGGCTGGTCCTCGACGAAAGGACGCTGGCGGACTGCCGGGCGCTGCTCACCGAGGACGCCCGGAGGTTCGACTGGGGTTATTTCATCGACCGGGCCGCGCGGCACCGCCTGCTTCCCCTGGTCGGCAGGCACATCACCCGGCACCGGCTCTTCCACGGCGAACCCGGGATGCCCGTCATCCCGTACCACTGGGTCTACGAGGCGGCCTATCTCGCCACCCGGGACCGCGCGGCAGTCCTGGCGGAAGAATACGGGGCGGTCATCGGCGCCTTGGCCACGCAGGGGCCGCCCTTCGCGGTCCGCAAGGGGCCGACGGTCGCCCGTCTCTACGGCGACCCCGGGCTGCGCCGCTCCAACGACCTGGACCTGCTGATCGACCGGGCCGATCTGCCGGCCCTGGTGGACGTCCTGGTGGGTCTGGGATACCGGCAGGGCTGGCCCGACGAGACCGGCACCCGGCTGCTGGACTACCGCCGCACCACCCGGATGTTCTGGCAGGTGAACCTCCCCAACGCGTTGCCGCTGGTCAAGCTGGCGAACCGGGAATTGGTCGAGAGCTACCGCCTGGACATCTGCTTCGACATCTTCCCGGCGCGCTCGGGGGATGGTCGCCCGACGAAAGAAATGCTGGCGAACTCCGTTCCGTTTCCCATGTTCGGCCGAACGGGCCCGGCTCTCGGCCCGGCCGACCGTTTCATTGATCTGTGCACCCACCTGCACAAGGAGTCCACCAGTCTGTACTACATCGAGAACGGCTCCGATCTCGAATTGCTGAAGTTTCATGATGTCGCCCTCGCGGCACTTTCGGTCACGGACGAAAACCAGTGGCCGGCAGTCCGCGCGGCCGCGTTCCGCTACGGCGCCGAGCGCAGCGTCTATTACGCTCTCCATCACGTGTCGTTGCTCTACCCGGAGGCCGTGCCCTCCGTCGAACTGGCCCATTTCCGGCCGGCGGAGACCGCCTATCTGGACGAGTACGGGACCTTCGACGGCAAGCCCGGCCCGTGGACGGCGCCGTTCCTGGACCGTCTCTTCGACGTCTCACGCCAGGACCGGGTGGCGGCCACCTCCTCCATTCCTCTCACCTGACCCCCCAAGGCTCGCAGCCGGCCCGCGGCCCCCACCAGCCCAGCCCGAGGAGCATCATGCCCACCCCCACCCCTGCGTCCGCACCCGTTTCCGTGCCGCTCGGCGTGCGTCCACGGCTGGACGCGACCGCATCGGCGTCCCCCGTCGAGCACACCGATGTCGTGGTCCGGCACGAATTCTGCGGCCCGCTGCTGTGGAGCGACAGGAGGCACGCGTTCTTCCTGTCGCGCGACAGCGCGGACAACCAGGCCGTCACCGAAGCGGTGCGCCGGCACGTCGAGGGCCTCGACTGGACGATCGGACTGTCATCCCGGCTCATCGGGGACCTGCGGGAACTCGGCTTCGACGGCAGTCTGCGGGAGATCCGCTCACCCTACCGGGACCGGCTCAGCGGGCCACTGGAGATCTACTTCGACTACACCTGGCTGTGCAACCTGGCCCGGCACAAGTGCGGCCAGGACTCCTTCTGCTACGCCGCCGAGTTCCTGGGCCCCACCACACTGCGTGAGCAGCGGGTCCGCGAGGTCATGGCGGAACTCGCCCAGTGGGGCGTGATGCGCGTCCACCTGGCGGGCGGCGAGCCCACGATCAACAAGCGGGCCCTGGCCAACTACCTGGACTCGGCCACCGAGAACGGCCTGTACACCTCGATGGCGACCAACGGCCTGCTGATCGACGACGCCGTACTCGACATCATCTTCCGCAACCGGCTGAAGTCCGTGAGTTTCAGCATCGACGGCGCGTCCGAGGCGACCCACGGTGCCGTCCGTGGCGCCGGGCTGTTCGACCGCACCGTGGCCGCGGTGCGCAGGACCGTCGCCCGCCGGGACGAGACCGGTTCGTCCACCCGGGTGTGCATCAAGCCCACCTACGAACCCACCACACCCAGGTCCGAACTGGAGGCCCTGGTCCTGCTGGGCATCGAACTCGGCGCCGACGTCGTCAAGTTCGCCAACCCGGAGCGCTGCCTGCACCACGAGGAGGGCTTCTACGCACAGCAGGTGGACGCCTATTACGACACGATCGAGTTCATCTCGGAACTCCAGCGCCGGTATGGCGATCGCATCGGCATCACCAACGTCTCCAACCCCATGGCGGGGTGCGGAGACATCGGCATACCGGGGCTCACCGGCTGCATCGGCGGGCAGGAACTCATCGCGCTCAACCCCGACGGCAGCGTCACCCCCTGCCTGATGCACCCGCGCAAACTGGGCAACATCGACTCCGAGTTCACCGGATTACGCGACTTCTGGAACGGCTCGGGCCAACTGGAGGACTTCCGCCGGGAACTGAGCAAGCCCGCCGGCTGCACGGACTGCGACCTGCACAACTCCTGCCGCTCGGGATCGACGACCCGGCGCATCGTACAGATAGGGCGCTTCGACCCCGAGCGGACCACGGGCGAGTTCGGCGCCGTCAAGGACCCGCTGTGCACGAGGGACTACCTGTCCCGCCATCCGGAGAAGGCCCTGCCCGCCCCCACGACGGCCCCGGACGAGCTCTCCTCGTTCCGTGAGATCGCCGTGCGGCACTCGCTGTGACGGGGGGCGAGGGCATGAGGGTGGCGATCGTCAGCTATTTCGACTCACTGCGCTTCGACGAGTACCCGATCACCCACTCGCTGGGGGCGATGCGGCTGGGCGCCTACCTGCGCACCGCTCATCCCGAGTGGGAGGTACGGCTGCGCGCGTTCGACGAGCGAGGCTACCGCGCGTCCGAGGCGGCGGCGGCCCTGCTCGCCGAGGGCTTCGACGTGGTCGGGGTGCCCGCGTATCTCTGGACCCTGGAACGGGCCAGGCAGCTCACCGAGCGGCTCTGCGCCGCCGCCGACGCCCCGTTGGTGGTGTGCGGCGGCCCGGAGACCCGGGCGATGGACTACTCCCGATGGCCGCAGGACACCGTCCACGTCATGGGCCAGGGCGAGGAATCCCTGCTCTGGCTCTGCGAACGCCGGGCGGCGGACCCCGCGTTCGCCGGCCGGGCCCTCGAGGCGGACTGCGCACAGCCGGTGTACTCGGCGACCCGGGACCGCATCCGCGCCTATCGGTACGCCGTACCCGACCGAGGCGACCGCAGCCTCCCGCGGGGTGTCGCCCTGTTCTCCTCCGAGTTCGACGCCATGCTCGACGGCGACCCGCTCGACACGGACTTCGCCTGGTACGAGACGGCGCGCGGGTGCATCTACGACTGCTCGTTCTGCGGGCACAACACGCTGCCGTTCTTCGCCACCTTCGACACCGACTTCGTGCGCACCGAGATCCGGAACATGCGCGAGCGCGGGATCCGCCGGCTCTTCCTGATCGACCCCATCCTCGGCGGCAAGGCGGCACGGGGCAAGGAAGTCCTGCGCGCCTTCCGCGATCTCGCCCCCGAGATCGCCCTCACCGCTTACATGCGCCCGGAGTTCCTCGACGACGAGTTCGTGGAGCTGCTGGTGGAGTCCAACATCCATGAGCTGCTGATGGGCCTGCAGACCACCAACCCCAACGTGCCCAAGCACGTGCGCGGCAACCACTTCGAGAAGATCATGCGGTTCGTGCCGCACCTGGCCGCGCGCGGGGTGCCGTGGCGGGCCGAGCTGATCGTGGGCCTGCCCGGCGACGACATGGACGGGCTGCGCGAATCGCTGCGGTTCACCATCGACGAGCTGCGTCCCTGGTCGGTGCACTCGTACCACCTCACGGCGATCCCCGAGACCAAGCTCTTCGAGCTGCTCGACCGAACCGAGGACGACATCTGGATCAAGGCGGACGACCGGCTGCGCGTGGTGTCGGCCAGCAGCTTCGACGAGCGCGAGCTGCGCGACATGCTGGTGTACGCGGGCGGCATCACCTCCCGCCACTCCCATCTGCGTGAGCGGGACGGCACCGCCCCCGGCTTCGACGTCCTCGACCGGGACGTGCGCGCCGCGCTGGCCGACCCGGCGAACGGCCGGTCGGCGGCGGCTGCCTTCATCACCATGGGGCACGCGGCCGGCCACCAGGTGTGGCAGGAGCACTCCGGCGCACCGTTGGGCGCGGGCGCGTGAGCGGCGTGCTCGTGCTGCGTCGGCACGCCGAGTCCCTCGCCAACGCCGCCCGGCGCATCCAGGGCCGGCGTGCCGACGGTGACCTCACCGCCGCCGGGCGGGCCGAGGCACGCGCCTGGGCCGGCCGGCTGGCACCGGGTTCGGCCGACGTGCTGTGGAGCAGCGACGCCGTGCGCGCACAGGTGACCGCGGGCATCGTCGCGGACCGGCTGGGGCTCCCCGTGCGGGTCAACCCGGTTCTGGCCGAAGTGGGCGCCGGGATCCTGGAGGGCCTCTCCCACGCCGAGGCCCGGGCCGGCCATCCCCTGGCGCACCGGGTCTGGCTGGCGCGGGGCGACCTCGACGCCGTCCCCGGTGCCGAGCCGGGGGAGCGGGTACAGGCGCGGGCGGTGGCGTTCCTCGCCCTGGTCGGCGGCCTGGGCGGACGCCATCTCGCCGTCACCCACGCGGCGTTCCTGCGCTGCCTGGTCAACACCGCCGCGCGCCGGGACCGTACCCTCCCGGTCGCCGTCGGCCACGGCGACACGCACGAACTGGTGGATCCGTGGCAGCGGCTCGGTCCGGTACCGCTGGGACAGCCGTGGCGGCCCGACGTGCACGCCGTGGACACGGGCCCCGGTGGCCGGTACGTGACCAAGCGCGTCAGGACCGGCGAACCGGACCGCTACCTGCGGATCCAACAGGCGGCCGGGGCGCCCGTCCTGGCCGCCGCCCCCGGCCCGGACGACGCGGTCGTGGTGCTGCGTCACCTGCCCGGTGCCCCGGTGCCGCACCGCGTCGCTCCCGCGACGGAGTGGCGACTGCTGGCGCACTATCGCGCCGTCAGCGCGCGGATCGCCGCCAACGTGACGGGTGAGCTGCGCGCCGGCCTGCCCCGGTTGGCGGACCGGGTCGCGCGGGTGCTGGCCGGGCCGGACACCGAGGCGGCGGCCGCCCTGCGGGCGCTCACCGCCGACTCCCGGGTCACGCGCCTGCTGGCCGAGCAGGCGGCGGTGGCCGACTTCGACCTGCACCGCGACAACACGCTCAGCGACGGCGGCCGACTGTACAAGATCGACTTCGACGGGCTGTGCCTGGGGCCCGACGGCTGGGCCGAGGCATGCTCCCTGGTGGGCGCGAGTGCCCTCTACCCGGCGGGCGGCGCCGGGCGCCGCCCGCACGACGGGACCGGCGGCCGTCTGCGCGTCCTGGTGCTGGTCCGGCTGCTGCTGGGCCTCGCCCACTTCCTCACCGGCCCCCGGGCCACCGCCTCCGTCGGGCACTACACACGGCTCTACCGCGACGCCGTGGCCGACTGGACGGCAGGAGCCGTCGCATGAGGGCGCGGCTGGAGGTGGAGCGCCGGTTCCTGGTCCGCGACCACTCGGTCGTGCGGGGCAGCGAAGGCATCGAGATCGTCCAGGCCTATGTGTTCACCGACGAGCGCACCGTAGTGCGCGTGGGCCGCCGGCACGGGGCCTGGCGGCTCACCGTCAAGGACAGCGGCAGCGGCCTGGTGCGCCGCGAACACCACACCGCGCTGCCCGAGGAGTTCGGCATGGCCCTGTTCACCGCCCCGTCCGTCCGTCGCTCGGTCAAGCGCCGCCACCGGATCCCGTACGCCGGCCGTGTGTGGCTGGTCGACGTGCACCATGGCGGGCCGGTGCTCGCCGAGGTCGAGCTCCTGGCGGCCGACGAAGCGCTGGCCGTGCCCGCGTGGTGCGGCGCGGAGGTCACCGGCGACCCGGCGTACGCCGACCACGCACTGGCACGGGAGCCGGCGGAATGAGCGCACAGCGGTCGTTGCTGCTCTTCAAACCGGACGCGGTGGCACACGGCATGGTCGAACAGGGCATCGCGGACCTGCGCGCGGCCGGGCTGCGGGTCGCGACCCGGCGCCGCCTCGAGCTGACCGAGGCCCACCTGGCCGGCCTGTACTTCCGGATCCTGCCCGACGAACGGGCCCTCACCGCAGGGCTGCTGCGCCGCTACCTGGTCGGCCGGACGGTCGAGGCGGCGGTGGTCGAGGGGCCGGACGCACTGGCCCGGCTGCTGGAGTACAAGTCCGCCACCCGTGCCCGGCTCGGCGGATTCATCTACGGCAACTTCGTGCACTGCCCCGACAGCCTCGACGAGGCGGAGCGGCAGATCGAGGTCCTCACCGGGGACGGTGCCGGCCCCGGCTTCCGCCCCACGGGCACGCGGTGGCGCGGTTGGCCGGTGGCCGACTGCGAACGGGCCCTGGAAGCAGTGTGGGCCGACGTGCCCGGCCGCGGACTGACCCGGCCCGCGCGCTGGTCGCCCTGGGCCCGGGCCGCGGGCCTGCGGATCACCGTCCCCAGCCGCTGGGTGATCGCCTTCGACGACATCGCGGTCTTCCTCGCTCGCCTGCTCCACACCGACGACCCGGGTTTCGGCGTACGGGCCACCCTGGCCGCCCTGTACGACCCGGGCGGACTCGCCACGCCGGCCGCCGGGCGGGAGGCCGCGAGGATCGCCCGCAGCGTGCGGGAGTTCGGGCTGCTGGCCACGGGGCCCGACCGGCACCGCGCGCACACCACGGAGGAGGTCCGATGACCACGGCACTCCTGTGCCCGGGCTGGCCGCGCGGTCTCGACGCCGCCGTGCGAAGGGTCCGCGCCGCGGGCCGGGAGCCGGGACCGCTGGTGCTGCCCGCCGAACTGGCCGGCCGATGGCGGGAGCAGAACCCCGGCGCCCGTGCCGTCCTCGGCGTGCCCTGGACCGAACTGGACAGCGGCGCGCTGTCGGTGCGGTCGGTCTACCGCATCCGCGCCGCGGGCGTCACCGGGGTCGCCGCGTTCCGCGCGGACGGCAACCGGCTCGACCAGGCCGCGGCCGTACGGGCCGCCGCCCGTACCGGAGCCCGGGAGCTGCTGCTGCCGGACGGGCGGCGCATGGGACGGGGCGCGCTGCTGGGCGCGCTGCTCGGCCGGAACGTACCCGCGGCACCGGAGCCACCGGAACTGTTCGACCCGGTGACCGGCCGTGCCCTGCCGCGTGGTGGCGCCTTCGCGGGCGTGGACGCCCTCGGCACACTCGACGTCAGCCCGCTGGGATTCCTGCGCATCCCGGGCATGGCCGAACCGGCCTCCCTGGAACCCGGGCAACGGCATCGAATCGTGCTGCTCGGCGGCAGCGTGCTCTACGGGCTCGGGCAACCCGACAACTCGCGCACCATCCCCGCGGCGGTGCACCGGCACCTGTCCGACAGCGAGGTCCTCTGTTTCGCCGCTCCCGGCGAGTGGTCACGCGGCGAGTCCGCGCTGCTCCTCTACCGGCTGCGGTACTGCCGGCCCGACGTGGCCGTCAGCCTCTCCGGCTGGAACGACTTCAACAACCTCTTCGCCATGAGCCTGGTGAACGGGCCCGGAGCGGCGATGCTGAACTGGACCTTCCACGACCACCAGCACTTCCTGCGGGTGCATGCCCCACGGGAGGGCCGGGACGTCGGGGTGCCGTTCGCCCGCAAACCGTCCGTCACCCGCGGACTGCCTCTCGACTCGCTGTCCTTCCCCGCCTCCGGCCCGGAACTGCGCGCCGGCCTGTGGCTGGAGAACCAGGCGCTGATGGCGGCCGCCTGCGCCCGGGACGGCATCCGCTACGTCTGCGCGCTGCAGCCCCACTCCCTGCTGCACCCGGCCCTGGGCGAGGAGTTCACCCGCAGGTGGGTGCGGCGTCACTACGACCACCCCTTCACCGACCGTGCCACCGTCTTCGACGACTACGCCGAGACGATCGACATCGTGTACCGCACCTACCGGGACGGACTGAAGCAACTCGCGGCGCGCTTCCCGGCCGCTGTCTTCCTGGACCTGTCCACGGCGTTCACCGAGGAGACGGAGCCATGCCTGATCGACGGGGTGCACCCGACCGCCCACGGAGCGGCTCTGCTCGGCCGTGCCCTGGCCGACGCCATCGGCCGCCCGTGCCGGTAGGGATCGCGGGCGTCGGCGCCGGCCGGCTCGGCACCGCCCTGACGGCCGCACACGCCGTCGGCGCGCTCGTCCCCGCCGCGCTGGCCGTGGCCACCGGTGGGGTGGTCGCCGCCGCCCGCTCCGGAGACGACGCCGCGGCCCTGGCCGGACCGCTGCTGTCCGTAGGCGTGCTGTTGATCCTCGACACCGTCGCCGAGACGGCCGCACAGGCCGTCGGCGCCGCCTGCGCCCGGCGTATCGACCGCGGCCTGCGCCGCCTGGTCCGCACCCTGCTGACGACCCCCGCCACCACCGCTCACCTCGACGACGTGGCCGTACTCGGCGACGCGACGCTGATCGGCGCCCCCGGTGGACTCGGCCGGGTGCGCACCGGGGGGAGCGCCGCCGTGGCCCGGGTGGCCCTGCTCGCCCGCGCGGGCGGCGCGGTGGCCTGCGCGGTGGTCGTCGCACGGATCTCGCCCTGGCTCGGCGCCGGTCTCCTCACCGCCGCGTTCGCCATGCGCGAGGCCGCCCGCCGCGACTGGCTCCGGGTACTGCGTGCCCAGACCGCCTCCGCCCCGGCCGCCCGCGAGGCCGACTACCTGCTCGGGCTGACGCTGGAGCCCGAACCGGCCGCCGAGGTAAGGCTGCTGGGGCTCGGCCGCTGGCTCGTCCGGCGACGCGCCCGTATCGCGGGCGGCGGGCTCGCCGGCGTGCTGACCCTGCGGCACGCGCTGTACCGCCGCCAGGCATGGCTGCTGGCGGTCGCGCTCGGCGCCGCGTTCGCCGCCTACGCGGTACCCGGCCTGGCCGCGCCCCAGGCCGGAGCACTGGCCACGTCGGTAGTCGCGGGAACCGGTGTGTTCCGCATCGCCTACCCCGGGCCGGAGGCCTTCGACATCGACCACGGCCGCGACGTACGAGCCGCGGCGGACCGCCTGCGCACCGCGGTGGGACGGCCCCCGTCGGGCCGCCGGGCCCCCGCCGCGCCACTGATCCGGTTCGAGGGCGTCGGTTTCGCCCACCGTGGCCACGCGCCGGTCCTCGCCGGACTGGACCTCGAAATCCGTCCCGGTGAGGTGATCGGTCTGGTCGGCGTGAACGGCGCGGGCAAGACGACACTGCTGACCCTGCTGGCCGGCCTGCGCCGGCCCACGACGGGACGGATCACCGCCGACGGCGTGGACATCACCCTGCTCGACCCCCGTTCCTGGCGAGAGCGGATCGGCCTGGTCTTCCAGGACTTCGCCCGCTACCCGCTCACCGTCGCCGAGAACGTCAGCCCCGCTCACCCCGATCTCGCGGAGGCGGCGCTGGCGGCCGCCGGCGCGACGCTGGGGCACACCCCCGACACCCCGCTGCTGGCGGGCCGCGCCAACCTGTCCGGCGGCCAGTGGCAGCAACTCGCCCTGGCCAGGGCCATCGCCGCGGCGCGCGGCGGGTGCGACCTGATCGCGCTCGACGAGCCCACGGCGCACCTGGACGTCCGTGCGGAGGCCGCGTTCTTCGACCGTGTCGTCACCGCGCTGCCCGGGACCACCCTGCTGCTGGTGAGCCACCGGATCGCCACCCTGCGCCGCGCGGACCGCATCGTCGTGCTCGACGGCGGCCGGGTCGCCGAGTCCGGTCCGCACGCGACACTGCTGGCCGCGGGCGGCCTGTACGCCGAGCTCTTCCGCACCCAGGCCGCTCGCTTCGCCGGGGAGGCAGCGTGACCCGCCTCACCACCGCCGGCCGGGTGCTGGCCACCTCCTACCGTCTCGATCCCCGCACCACCTGCCTGACCGCGGCGCTGATCCTGCTCCAGGCGGCCGTCCTGCCGCTGACCGGGCTCGCGCAACGGGCGCTCCTGCGCGCCATCACCCCGGGGCAGGTGCTCGCCGCCGCGGCACTGGGCTCGCTGGGCTACGCCATCCTGGCCGTCGGACTCCGTCAGGCGCACAACTTCCGGGTCGATCTGACCCACCGCACGACCATCGAGCTCGGCGCCGAAATGATGGCGCTGGCCACCGCCGTCCCCGCGATCGACGATCTCGACGACCCCGCCGTCCTGGACCGGCTGCACCTGCTGCGCACCGAGACCGAAGCCCTGGCCTCGGTGTGCTGGGTGTGGCTGGAGACGGCCGCCGCCGTGGTCGGTGTCGCCCTCTCCGTGTGGCTGCTCGCCGGGGTGCACCCGCTGCTGGCCCTGCTGGCACCGGCCGCGCTGCCGCCGCTGTGGCTCGGGGTGCGTGGCGCCCGCCTGGTACGGCGGTCGGTCGCGGACACCACCGCCGACCGGCGGGTCGAGGACGCCCTGCACGCGCTGTTCCTCGACCGGTCCGCCGCACGCGACATCGCGGTCTCCGGTATCGCCGACCTGCTCGACGCCCGTGCCGACACCCTGGCCGCCCAAGTGCACCGACGCCGCGACAGGGCCGAAGCGGCCGCCGCGCTCCTGCGTTGCGCGGGCTGGACGGGATTCTCCGTGCTGTTCGCCGCGGGACTGGCCGTCGCCGCCGGCACCGGCTCACCGGGGGACGTCCTGCTCGTCGCCGGTCTCGGAATCGGCCTGCGGACCCAGGCGGCGGGGGTCGTGGACGGTCTGCGCGGACTTGCCGCCGCGGGAAACGTGGTCCGCCACTACGCGTGGCTGCGCGCGGCGCGCACCGCACGGCCCGACGGACCACGGCCCCCGGAGCGGCTCGGTCATGGGATCACCCTCGAAGGAGTCGGCGTGGACCGCGGGCGCCACCGGGTGCTGAACGGGGTGAGTCTGCACCTGCCGGCGGGCTCGGTGGTCGCACTGGTCGGGGAGAACGGCGCGGGCAAGACGACTTTGGTCGACGTGCTGAGCGGGCTGCGCACCCCCGGCGCGGGCCGGGTGCTCGTCGACGGTGTCCCGCTCACCGCGCTGACCGGCTTCGAGGCCCGGGTCGCCGCGGTCCGCCAGGAGTACGCCACCTTCGATTTCACGCTCCGGGAGAACGTGGGCATCGGTCACCCGCCCTGGCTGCCCGACGAGTCCCGCGTCCAAGGCGCCCTGGCCGTGGCCGGTGCCCGGTCACTGGCCGGCGCCCTTCCGCAGGGCCTCGACACCCGGCTCGGGGCGGGCGGCAGCGGGCTGTCCCGGGGACAGTGGCAGCGGCTCGCCCTGGCCCGCGCCGCCATCCGCCCCGCCCCGTTGCTGCTGGTGCTGGACGAGCCCAGCGCCGCGCTCGACCCGCGTGCCGAACACGACCTGCTCGACCGTTTCACCTCGTACGCCAAGGAGGCCGGCGCCCTTCACGGCACGGTCACCGTCCTGGTGTCCCACCGCCTGGCCACCGTCCGCGACGCGGACCTCGTCGTCGTCCTCGCCCACGGCACCGTCGCCGAACAGGGCACTCACAGCGAACTCATGGCCGCGGGCGGCCGCTACGCCCACCTCTACACGGCCCAGGCAAGGGGGTACCGGTGACCAGGCTCAACTGGCCACAGCTCGACTGGCACGCGGGATGGCGCATCGGTCAGCACCCGACGCTCGCCCACGTCGACCCGCACGAGTACAACATGGCCACCGCCGCCCCGGCGCCCGCGGGCACCACCCTCCGGCAGGCCCGCGCCGCCGTCACCGAACTGGTCACCCGGCACTCCGCCCTGCGCTCCCGGTTCACCGAGGACGCCACCCAGCAGGTGCTCCCCGTGACCACCGCCGACGTCGACCGCATCACCCTCGCCGCCCCCGAGGACGAGGCGCGGACGGTGTTCCGGCAGTGGCTGACCACCGATTTCGTCCTCGCCGACGGCTGGGCGGTGCGGGTGGTCCTGGGCTGCGCCCACGGCACGGTCCGCAGCGTCGGAGTCGTCGCGGACCACCTCGTCGTCGACGGATGGGGGGTGCGGGTGCTCTGCGACGACCTGGTGCGGCTGCTGCGCGGCGAGCGGCTGCCCGCCGAGGTCGCCCAGCCGCGGGACGTGGTCGCTTGGGAGGACTCGCCCGCGGGCCGCAGGCACCTCGGTACCGCACTCGCCGGATGGCGAGCGCACCTGACGGCGCTGCGTGACCACGCCCCGGCACCGGTGGCCGCCGGCGCCCCCGCCTTCTCCGCCTGTTTCACCGAGTCCACCGCACTGGGCCGCGCCGCCGAGGCGGCGGCCGCCGGACACGGTGTCCCGGTGTCCGCGGTGTTCGCCGCCGCGTACGGTTCCGCACTGTGCGACCTCACCGGGGAAACCGTCGCCGGGCTGCAGGCCCACGTGGCGAACCGGCACGGCGCCGCCCAGCGCCGGGCCGCGGCGTGCCTGTTCCTGCGCGCCCCGATGCTGGTCCACCGCGACGACGCGCCCGCCGTGCTCGTGCCCCGGCTGCTGCGCGGCGCGGTGACCGCCAACGCCGACCGGCTGCGCGTGGAAGACCTGCGGGAGGAACTGCTGCCCGCCCACCCGAGCCCGGTCACCACCGCCGCCTGGTTCAACTACCAGGAACGGCTGACCCCCGCCGAACCGCCGCCCCTGCTGCCCGCACCCCTCGCGGCCCCGCCCGACGGGACCATCCACCCCGACCGCGACCGGCGGCGGGGCAGGCCGTTCGTCCTCAAGGTCTACCGCTACCACGACCGCGCGCTCCTGCACCTGCTCTGGCAGGACGGGATCGCCACCCGGGCCTTCGCCCACGACCTGCTGCACACACTCACCGACCGTGTCTCCCACCTCGCCGCCGCGGCGGCGTCCCCCACCGGAGGATGACCATGGCAGACCTCTTCGACCTCGCCCAGCACCTGATCGACCTGTCCGCCGCCGAGCAGAAGCAGGTGATCGACGACATCGGCATACCCGTGCGCGGCATCACCGGGGCCTCCGGTGCCGCCGCGACCAGCGCGTTCGGTCGCAGCATGGGACTGGACCTGCTGGAACTGCGCTCCGGCAGCTCCTTCCCCCTGCACGTGCACGAGGGCGACCACCTGCTCTACGTCCTGGAGGGCACCGGCGCCCTCCACATCGACGGCGTGGACTACCGGCTGCGGCGCGGCCAGTCCATCTTCGTGCCCGCCGTCTACCCGCACGGGCTGCGCGGCCCCGACGGCGGCGAGCGGTTGCGCGTCCTGTCGTTCAGCACCCCGCACCACCCCATCGACTCGGCGGAGCGCATGACCGTCGTGCGCGACGAGACCCTCCGCCCGGCATGACGGGCTGGGACGAGGAGTTCGAGGCACTGGTGCGCGGCGCGGCCTCCCGGCTGCCCACCGACATCCCCCTGGACACCGACACCGACCTGTCCGCCCACGGTCTGGACTCCGTCGAAGTCGTCGCGCTCATCATGCGCATCGAGACCGCCTACGGCATCGTCATGCCGGACGAACTGCTCCAGTACGCCAACTTCGCCACGCCCGGAGCCCTGTGGGCGGTGCTGGAGAAGGTGCGCGGGGGAGGGGCCTGATGACGACGAGCACCGCCCTGCCCGCCCTCGACGAGATCGCGCAGACCCTGCGGGCCAACGCCGACCGCGCCGACCGCGACGCCGTGCTGCCCGAGGAGAACCTGTCCGTGCTGCGGGAAAGCGGGCTCCTCGCACTGCTCGTCCCCACCCGGCACGGCGGGCTCGGCGGAAACCTGTCCGATGTCGCCGCGATCGCCCGGAGGCTGGCCGGCTCCTGCCTGTCCACGGCGCTGGTGTGGGCCATGCACATCTCCCAGACCGACGCACTGCTGCGGTTCGCCGGACCCGCTCTGCGCACGGACCTGCTGCCACTCCTCACGTCCGGACGGCTCTACCTGGCATCGGTCACCACCGAGACCGGACGCGGCTCCGACCTGTTCACCGCGCAGACCCCGCTGACCGCCCACGACGGCCTGGTCCGCTTCACCGGCCGGCACGCCCCGGTCGTCACCGGGGGCCGGCACGCCGACGGATTCCTGATCACCCTCCGATCGGCTCCCGACGCCGCACCCGGATCGGTGTCCCTGGTCTACGCCGACCGCGCGGACCTGCGCCTGTCCACGGCCGGCGCATGGGACCCGCTGGGCATGCGCGGCACCGAGAGCGGGGGCCTGGTGCTCTCCGGCGCGGTGCCCGCGCACAACATCGTCGGGGACCCCGGCAGGTTCGGTGACATCGCGCGCGAGAGCATGGTGCCCACCGCGCACATCGGCTGGGCGGCGTGCTGGCTGGGGGCCGCGCACGCGGGGTTCGCCGCCCTGCTCCGCGACCTGCGCGGGGCCGGGACACCACCGGGGGAGGTGGCACGCGAGCGGCTCGCCCGGATGCGCGTGGACCTCGACCTCGCGAGCACCTACCTGAACCGGGTGGTCGAGTTCACCGAGGACGCGCGGCGGCACGGCGCGCCCTTGAGCACGCCGCTCGCCCAGGTACGGCTCAACTCGCTCAAACTGGCGGTGTCGGAGACCGCGGCGCGCGTCGCCGAGGCACTGCTGCGCGCCACGGGCATGACCGGCTACGCGGACCGCCCCCAGGTCACCCGCCTGCACCGGGACCTGTCCTCGGCGCCGCTGAACCACTCCAACGACCGCATATGGCCGGCCACCGGTGCGCTCACCCTGCTCGACCCCACCGTCCGACTGCTGTGACGCGTCCTTGCGACCGGCCGCTCCGAGGGGATTGCGAATGCCCACGTACACGGTGCCACTGACCACTCCGGTGCCCGCCGCCCTGGCCGGGGAGCTGGCGAGCCGGCTCTACCACGCCGACGAGCGCATCACCGGGTTCACCCTGCCCGACGAGGGAACCGACGTCGCGGAAGTGGTGCTCACCACCGATCTCCCGGTCGCCGCCGCGGAGTTGCACCGCAGGATCGGGGACCTCGTCCGGTCCGACGTCCTGCCCCAGCGGGTGGTCGCCCCCCGGCTCCTGTGGCGCTCCCCGCACCGTCCCGCTCGCCGCGCGAACGTCTACCAGGACCTGCTGGCCAGCGGTGCCGTGCACGAGAGCGCGCCCGGACAGGTCACGGTCGCGGAACCCCTGCTGGGCCTCGTGCGGGATCTCGACCGGGCGCTGCTGGACCTGGCCCGGGACCACTTCGGCGCCGAGGAACACGAATACCCCCAGCTCATCCCCACCGCCACCCTGGCCCGCGCCGGCTATCTGGGGTCGTTCCCCCAGCATGTCCTGCTGACCTCACGGGTCCACCCCCACCTCGACGGCTATCGCGCGTTCACCCGCGCGATCGGCCGCGGGGCACCGCCCTGCGACGTGGTCGACGCGCACACCACGCACGCGGGACTCGCGGTACCGCCCGCTGTCTGCTACCACACCTACGCCCGCCACAGCGACCGCGCGCTGACCGCCCCCCTGACCGCGGTGACCGCCCGCGCCCGCTGCTTCCGCCACGAGTCCCGCTACTGTCATTCCCTGGAACGCCTCTGGGACTTCACGATGCGCGAGACCGTTCTCCTCGGTGAACAGGACAAGGTCCTCGCCGCTCGCGAGGCCTATCTGACCGCGCTGCGGGCCATCGTGACGAACTGGGGTCTGGCAGGGCACCTCGAATCCGCCAACGACCCGTTCTTCGCCACCCCCGACACCGCCCGCCAGGTCTGGTCCCAGCGCCTGATGGAGCTCAAGTACGAGTTGCGGCTGCCCGTCGCGGAGGGACGTACCGTCGCGGCCGCGTCGGTGAACGTCCACGGCACCCACCTGGCCGAGGCATTCGGCATCACCACGTCGAACGGGTCCCCGGCCTCCACCGGCTGCGTCGCCGTGGGCCTGGAACGGCTCGCCTATGCCTTCGTGCACCAGCACGGCACCGATCCCCGCAACTGGCCGGAGGTGCGCCGGCCGTGGAGCACCTGACATTCCGGTACGTACTGGTTGGTCCGACACGGCGCCCGGCGGCAGCGGATCCCTGGCCCGGCCTCCGGATCCCTGGCCGATGGCTGCCGGGGCTCCGGTACTCCGTCGGGAACGAGGGGGTAGTCGCCCGGAGTGGGTAGTCCCACGCGTGCCCGCCGTACGGCGCCGAGCCTCCCCGGTGTCTGACCGTGTGCCAGGTCACGCCGAGGGTGTTCACGGGGTGTCGTCCAGGAAGTCGGAGGTGATGTGGTCCAGGCAGTACTCCACCACCGCGGCTATGGTCAGGGCCGGATTGACGGCGCCGGTGCTTCCCGGCATGAGCGCGCCGTCCAGGCAGTACAGGCCGGGATGACCGTGCAGCCTCCCGTACGGGTCGGTGGCTCTGCCGAGCCAGGTGCCGCCCACGGGATGGGCGACGAGTGGCCGGGACTCCGGCAGGACGAGTCCGGTGGCGTCGGGCAGGTTCCGTGCCACCTTCTGGATCAGTTCCTCGACCTGCCTCCGTGTCCCGGCGTCGTAGCGCGCGTTCCACTGGAGCCGGATGCGGCCGTCCGAGGTCCACAGCCACTTGCCGTGGCGTTCCGGGATGCTCATGCCGAGGCACATGAAGTCCCGCCCGCCCAGGGGGAGGGGGACCGGCGAATGCATGAGCCCCACCGTGCCGGCGGCGTTGTGCACCATGCTGGAGGACGGTCCGCCCTGGGGCGTGCCCGCGGGCAGCCTCGTCGACCTCAGCACGGTGATGTGGTCGCCGTTCGCGCTCCAGCCTTCTCCGACGGACGCGTGCAGACGTGTCAGACCGCCGGTCTCGCGGGCCGCCAGCAGCAGCCGGGGGGTGTGGACACCGGCGGCCAGCACGAGCCGGTCACACGAGAAGGCCACGCGTTCGCGCACCGTTGCGTCCTCGCCCAGGCGCTCGGTGAGCACCCGGTACCGGCCGGACCGGTCGGCGGAGAGGCCCGTCACCTTGTGCAGCGGCCGCAGGGACGTCCTTCCGGTGGCCTCCGCCCGAGCCAGGTAGGTGCGGTCCACGCTGATCCTGGCCCCGCTGTTGCATCCGGTGAAGTGGTACTGGCCGATGACGGCGGCGGCCGGACGGTCGCCGCGGAGTTCGTCCCGTACGGCGTCGAAGTCGAAACCGCTGCGGATCGTCTCCGCCGGCAGGCCGGAGGCGCGCACGGCTCGGTCCCACAGCCGGTGCGCGCGGTACGGCTCGTGGCCGAGGAGGTCCGCGGGAAACGGCGCTCCCCCCAACCGGCGGCGCGCTCTGGGGTAGTGGACGCGGTCCAGCAGTTCGAAGTCGGGACCCGCCGGGAAGATCCGGTGGAACGCCTCGGGCCGTGGTTGCGCCAGCACTCCGCCGTAGACGAGGGTGCTGCCCCCTACGCCGGCACCGCATACGACGACCGCGTCATCCTCGGTGATGACGTCCAGGAGCCCGGTCGAACGCGGGAGGACCGCCTCCATCGCTTCGAGGAGGCGCGCCCATGGTGTCGAGCGCAGTGGGGGCAGGGGCGTGGACTCGTCGTCGAGCCAGATGAGCCTTTTGTCCACGGAGGGAAAGGCGGGAAAGGTCGTACCCGCCGGATCGACGGGCCAGCGCCGTCCGCGTTCCAGTACCACGTTGCGCACGCCGGCCTCGGAGAGCCGGTAGGCGGCGATGCTTCCGCCCAGACCGGCGCCCACGATCACGACCTCGTGCCGTTCCTCGCGGTCCGGCCGGGCCGCCGAGGGCGGCCGGATCGTCCCGGACGGTTCGCCCTTCGGGCCGGCGGGCGTGTGCCGAGGCGCCTGCGCGAAGTCGTCGGTGTCTTTGCCGGTCACACGATTCCCCTTGTTCCGTCTGCGGGCGGAGAGTCACGGCACGCGATCGGCGCTGTCGCGCACGAAGGGACCGATAGCGTCCATGAAGTCGGTGTGGCTGTCGAGATAGGAGACATGGCCGGCACCGGTGAGCAGTACGAACTTTCCGGCCGGCAACCGGCGTGCCGCCGCACGTCCTTGCCAGGCCGGCAGGAGGGTGTCGGTGTCCCCCCACACGATCAGCACCGGCGTCGGGAGCCGGGCGAGCCGGTCCACGACGAGGATGCCGGGACGCTGACCGGTGATGTCCGCGCACTCCCGGAAGATCTCCAGGGAGGTCCGCAGAGACTTCCGTGAACGGGCCAGTCGCGCCTGGGCCAGCCATGTCCCCAGGGGCACGCGCCATGGCTGTCGTAACAGCAGCAGGGTGGAGCAGGCCAGGACGACCTCGCTTCCGGGCAGGGAGGCGAGCGCGGACAGCAGATCCGCCACGCGGGGCGGCAGTATCGCCAGCGCGATGGCGGCCGGATGGGCCGCGCGGCCCAGACCGCTGGCGTCGACCAGTGCGAGGCGTCGTACGAGTTCCGGATGCGCGATGGCCAGTTCCGCGGCCACGCACCCGCCGTAGGAGTGTCCGATGGCGACGACGCCGTCGATGTGCAACGTGTCGAGGAGATCGGCGAGGAAGGCGGCCATGTGCGCCGGCTTGACGTCGGGAAGGGAGCCGGTGCCGCTGAACCCGGGCAGCACGGGAGCGATGACACGGCAGGCGTCACCGAGGTCCAGCATCACGGGAAACCAGTCGCGGGCGCTCGACGCGGCCCCTGCCACCAGCAGTACCGGTTGCCCTTCGCCGTACTCGTAGTAGCGGGTGGAGATGCCGTTGACCAGCACGCGTCGGGTCTTGATCTCCCGTTCTCTCACCGGTCCGCACTCCGATCCGTTGCGTGGTCGCGTCCGGCCGGGGTGAAGCGCAGTTCCCCGGCCACCGCGTCACGTCCCGCCAGCCACATGCCCAGGGCCTCTCTCGTGCCCAGGACCTCCGTGGGACGCAGGAAACCGGGGGCTCCGAGCGGGGGGTGTCCGTCCGTGGGGATGACGCGGTATCTGAGGATCCGCAGGTTCGAGTGGGTACTGAGCATGGCACCGTCCCAGAGGATGAACGAGGGCACGGAAGGGGGCATGTCCCGTACGAGGCCGAGGCCGCGCACGATGTCCTGGTGGTGGACCGAAAGGTCTCCCAGGGAGACGAGGACGGCCAGGCGGCTGCTCCAGGCCGGGCGTTCGGCCCACTCACGGGCCTCCGCCATGAGCCGGCGCCGTGGGAGGTGGCGGACACGTCGCACGTGCCGGTCGTTGACGGCTGCGAGGCCAAGCCACGGGCGGTAATGGGTCATGGGGTGGTCCACGCCGATGAGATGCCCGAGCACGTCTCGCGGCGACCAGGCGGCGCAGAGCGTGGGGCCCTCGTCGAAGACGTCGTCGGGCAGGGCGTCCAGGGTACGCAGCAGGCGTTTCCTCTCCGCCCGCAGTTCCGCTTCCAGGGGGAGTCGCACCGCATTCTCCTAGCCGTCGGCCCCGGTCCGTGCCGACCGCGGTGGTCCGGCGGGGTGCCGGGCGCACCCGATCGTTTCCTCGAAGCTGTCCGCGAGGAAACGGTGGAAGAGCCGGGCGTCCGTGATCGCGGCCGGGTCGAGGTTCGTGCCGATGCCGCACAAGTCACCGTGCGAGGCCATCGATATGTTGGCGGCGGCGCCACCGCGGGGAGCCCAGGGGACCGCGTTCACCACGCGCGATCCGGCGACCTGTGCGGTCCCCGGCAGCCCGGGGACGCTGGTGACCACGACGTCGATCCTCCTCAGCAGTGCGGGTGCGAGGTGCCTGTACACCGGTTCGGGCACGAGGGCGCCCAGGTCGGCCATCACCGTGTAGAGCCCCCTGGCCGCCGAGCCGCGGGCTTCGGCGACCGCGGTGTGCACGGAGACCATGCGGGACCGGGCGGACATGTCACCGATCGGTCCGGCGATCAGGACTCCGGCTATCAGATTGCCGGCGCCGGTCTCGTGCGCCTCCCGGAAGCTGACGGGAACGAGGACCGGCAGGGTCGCGCGGACCAGCCCGTGGTGGTCGTGATAGCGGTGGAAAGCGCCGAGGACCGCCGACACGTAGGCGGACGTCACCGATGCTCCGGCGCTCTTCCCGGCGGCCTTGAGCCCGGCCAGGGACACCGTCGTCATGCCGCAGTCGATCGCCGGACTGCGCCTCGCGAGCAGAGGCGAAGGAGAGGCCGGTGGCAGCAGCCGGGAAGCGGTGCGGCCGGCGGACTGTGCCCCGTCGCCGGCGGGCCCGGGTCCGGACAGGACGCGGGCGCTGCTCCGCACCGCCGTTCGAGCGGCCTCGGTGAGGGCTCCTATGACCTGGGGAATGCCGGAACGGTCCTCGTGTGACGTCTCGGCCGGCCTTCCGGGGCCGGGCGGTGGTGGTGCGGCATTCGACCGGACCGCCGGGGGCGGGTTCTCCATGAGGCGACGGACCGCCGCCACGATGGTCACCGCGTCCGCGAGGCTGTGATGCCACTTGAGGACCACGGCGGCACGATCGGTCTCGTAGTCTTCGACGAGTGTGATCTCCCACGGGGGGTGGAGGGGATCGAAGGCCGCCGAGATCCGCCACTCGACCATGTCCAGCAACTCGCGCGGCCCTCCGGGGGCCGGCAGCCGCATGCGGTGCACGTGCCGGGAAAGCCGGAAGTCCGGGTCCGCGGTCCAAGAGGGCGGCCCTGTCCGCAGGGGTGAATCCACCACACGGTGCGTCAGCCGGGGAAGCCGGCCGACGGCACCCTCACAGGCGCGCACGAACAGGTCCCAGTCCGGAGTGCTCGTCAGGAGCCAGGCCCAGGTGACATGGGGGCGGGTCAGCGCACTGCCGCTCAACCGCCAGAAGAGGGTGTCCGTACCGTTCATGGGACCGGGCGAGCTCCACCCGCCGTCGGGACGGGGGTCATTCATCAGGGGCGTCCTCTCCTCGAACAGGTCCGCCGTGCCCGGTGCGTCGCAGCCCCACCAGTTCCTCCGACCGTTCCCACACAGCACGTTGCAGGCTGGGGTGGAACCGTAAGGGGGCCGGCGGGAGCAGACGGACACCGGGCATCCAGGAGTGGAATCCACCGCCTCGGAACGCGAACTCGGGATCCCCGGCGAGGCGGAGGGCCGGCCGCGCACCCTCCGCCGCGCTGTGGACCAGGGGCGTGTGCTCGGCGGCGGCGAGCAGGCGGGGCATCAGGGGGATGTTCCTGACAAGGGCGGTGGACACCAGCCCCGGGCAGTAGGCGTGGGAGGTGATCCCGTGTCGTGCCCACCTGCGTGCCGCCTCCTGCGTGGTGAGCACGTTCAGCAGTTTCGAGCGCGCGTAGACGGTCCACGACCCGATCGGCCCGTAGGGCCGGGGCTCGGCGAAGGAGGAGGGATCGAGACGCAGGACGCTGCGGTGCGCCTCGGACGCCACCGTGACGATCCGGGAAGGGGCTCCCCGCCGGAGCGGATCGAGGAGGAGCCGGGTGAGCAGGAACGGCCCGAGATGGTTGGTGGCGATCATCCGGTCGTACCCATCGGGACTCACCCCGGGCCGCAGGTCGTGCGTGCCGGCGTTGTTGACGAGCACGTCCACGTGTCCCCAGTGACGTCGGATCTCCCGTGCCACGGCCCGCACCTCGGCGAGAGCGGCGAGGTCGGCGGTGAACAGCCGGACGTCCGCGCCCGGCCACAGGGCGGTCAACTCGGCGACCGTGGCCGCACCCTTGTGGCGGTCGCGGCACACCAGGGCCAGTCCGGCTCCGGCGGCGGCCAGGCCGTGGGCGATCTCCCTGCCGATGCCGGAGGTCGCCCCGGTGACGACACAGTGTGAACCCCTCATGACGCCGTTCCGTTGCTTCCCAGGGGCCGTGTGGCGTGCCCGGCCGTCCGCCTCGGTGGTCCGGACCGGTGCCGGGTGGAGGCGTTCGGGTTCGCGTCCGCCGTCTGCGGCGGATCCGCGACGTCGACGAGTTCGACCTCCGACAGGAGTGCCAGCAGGCGTCCGTCGGGCGTGGCCGCGCCGCACACGCCGGTGTCGTCGGTCGACACGCCGAGGCAGTGCCCGTAGCGCAGCAGCAGGTCGTGGTCGTTGGCTCCGTCCGCGTACAGCTCGATGCGTCCGATCGAACGGGGCACGAACAGCGGCTGGTGGTCGACGGGGTCCGGCCTGAGAGCGAGGGTGCGCAGGGCGGCGCACAGGAGGAGCGCCGGCGTTGTCATGGTGCGCAGCCCGGGGTGTCCGGCGAGTGAGGGCGTCCAGGTGCCGCGCGCCGCCGTCGAGTCCACCAGGCAGTCCGACAGGTTGCGGAACGGGCCGCGCAGGGAGACCGGTGCGTGCAGGGGCGAGTAGGGGTCCTGTGCCGGCATCGGCGACCGCGGGGGTCGGGTGTCCTGTCGTGGGGCCTGCCTCCGCTCATGCCGGTCCAGCAGCACGACCGCCTGGAAGTGCCGCAGCGCACCCGGTCGCATCCCGCCGCGGGGGTCGAGGGTGTCCGAGTGGATGGTCACCCGGACGGCGGAGCGAGGCGTGCCGGTCTCCGGCGGTTGCGGAGGGATCGTCCGCGCCCGGATGCGCAGCGGCGAGGGCGCCTTGCGGTTGAACGGACGGATGAAGGTGTCGAAAGACGCCTCGCGGAACCCCGTCGTGACGGCGCCGGGCACCAGGGCCTCGGCCGCCTGCGCGGCGAGGTCCAGGATGAAGGTCGCCGGTACGGTCGGTTTTCCGCCGACCAGGTGGTCGAAGAGGTGCCGTTCCACGCGCGGGTCGACCGGGTACGCCCATTCGGCACCGTGGGGAGTTTCCGCGGGCCGCGTCCACCAGGACGGCCGCCGGCGGACCGCGAGGGGCCGGAGCGGCTCGTCGCGAACGAAGCCAGGCAGGTGCCGGCGCAGCCGGTCCCGTTCCGCGCGGCCCAGATAGACCGACGCACCGCCGGCCAGTGGTGCCGCCCGCATCTCCGCCGCGAACTGCGCGGCGCCCTCCTCGGTGGAGACCGGGGTGAACCGGCCCTGGCGCGCGACGTGCTCCTGGAAGAGTTCGTCGGCGCCCATGCCGGTCTGCCGCCACATGGTGAACCCGATGGTCGTCTGAGCGCCTCCCGCCGCTGCCTCGGCCACGGCGGCCAGGTAGGCGTTGGCGGAGGCGTAGTCCGTGTCTCCGGGCGCGCCGGCGGTGCCGGAGTAGGAACCGATGTTGCACCACCAACGGGGCGGACGGGATGCCAGGGCACCGGCCAGATGACGGTGCCCGAGGACCTTGGTGTCCCGGACCGCGCGGAACGCCTCGAGCGACTTGTTCCGCAGCAGGGCGGAGGCCACCTGTCCCGCGGCGTGGAGGACGAAGTCGACCCGGCCCTCGGTGCGCAGGACTTCTCCGATCACCTCGTGGACGGACCCCTCGTCGGTCACGTCGCAGGTCGCGTAGTGCACACGATCGTCCCCGAAGCGTGCCCGGAGCGCCTCCAGGGTCTCGTTCACCTGACGTTGCCTCAGGATGCCGTCCACCCGGGCCACGACGGCTCGCATCGGCAGGTCGGGGTGCTCCCGTCGAACCCGCCGGAGGAGGGCGGACCGTGTGCGTCGTCCCGGCTCGGTGCCGGTTTCACCGGTGTACCGCGAGCCGTCCACGGGGGTGCGCCCCAAGAGCCACAGGCGCGGGCGCAGGCGTTGCGGCAGCGCGGTGAGCAGGGCCCGGGCGATGCCGCTCGACCCCCCGGTGACGACGCCGACGCAGTCGTCCGGAAGCAGGTCGACGGCGGGTGCCGCGGCGGGCAGCGGAGCGGGAAGCAGTGTCTCGATCCGGCGTTCGCCGTTCGCGTACCGTACGACTGGGGGAGGGCCGGGCCGGGTGGCGCGCTCGGCCGCCGCGCGGGCGAGCAGTGCGGCGACCGCGGTCTCGTCCGAGGTCACGGTGGCCGCCACCGCGTCGGGGCGTTCCCAGCGCAGGCTCTTGACCATTCCTTCGAAGAGGGCCGCGACACCGGCCCCCGGGCCCGGATCCGTCGCACCACGCAGCAGGACGATCAGGGAACCGTCCGGTCGTGGGCGTGCCCACAGGCGCTGCACGGCCAGGAAGGTCATCTCGTGCAGGGCGAGGGCACGGTCCAGGGTCAGGGCGGCGAGGTCGCCGATCACGGTCAGGTGCGGTGCGGACCGGTCGGCGGCAGCCAGGAGCGCCTCGCGGTCCCGGTCGGGTACGCGCGTGCCGGCGCGGGACGGCAGGACCAGCACCGTGGACCCGGTCGCCTCCGCCTCGGCCCTCACCGCGGCCGCGACTTCGGCGGTGCCTGCCAGCACGAGGCCCCGCGGTGGCAGGTGCGCGGACGAGGTCCGGCCCCGGGGCGCGGGCAGCGGTTCGCGTACCAGGTGGCGCGCGTACCGCGTGGTCGTGTGGGGCGAGGACGGTGCGGAGGGCGCGGGGGAGGCGGGGCGTCCGGCGTGGACCGGTGCGACGACGAGTGCCGCGTCGTGGTGGCGGGCACGCAGCCGGACGGCGGTGTCCTCCGACTCCGCCGCGCGCAACAGGGCGACCGCCTGGTCGGCGGCCAGGTAACTGCGTGCGGGAGTCTCCGGGATGTCCGCGCTCTCGTCCTCGGCCTCCTGGTCCGCGAAGGACATCCGCGCCAGGGCCTGCCAACCGTGGCGTTCGGCGAGCCGTTCGGTGGTGACGGCGAGGAGGAAGGCGCCCTCGGCGAGCGTTGTCGCTCCGGTTCGCGTCACCGCGGCGTTGGTGGCCGTGGCGTTGCCGTTGACGGCCAGGACCAGGGCGAGGTCGAGTTCGCCCGTGCGCAGGTACCGCTGTGCCACGCGGAGCGCCGTGAGCGTGCTGTCCACCCCGCAGTCCACGGCCATGGTGGGTCCGTGCAGGTCGTACCGGGCGGCGAGCCGGGAGGCGATGACATTGGGCAGCACACCGGCCTGGGAGTCCTCCGTGCACGCTGGGGAGGACTGACGAGCCGCCTCCAGCCGCGCGACGGCCGCGGTGAAACCCGGTTCGGAGGCGTGCGCCCGCAGAACCGCGCCCGCGTCGTCGGCGTAACACCGGACGGCGGTGCCGACAAGCCCGCGCGGCATGCCGGTGTGCGCGGCTATCACTCCGGTCGTCTCCCGCAGTTCCGCCCAGATCTCGCCGTGGTCGTCGACGAAACGGGCGGCCGCCTGAAGGCCCATCAGCTGCCCGGGATCGACGACGGGCAGGGTACGGGCCGACAGCCTCACTTCGGCCGGCTGCGGGACGGGGTACGCGTCCGGGAACGACGCGTCCGGCGCGGGGACCGAGCCGCGCAGCCAGTCGCGCAGAGCGGACCGGGACGGAGCACCGGGCAGGTGCGCGGACCAGGCCACCAGGACCATGCCCTCGTCGGCGGACCCGTGCGGCGCGGAGCGCAGGCCGGGCCGTTCGCAACGGTCGGCGACCAGCAGGTGGGCGTTGGTCCCCCCGAAGCCGAACGCCGAGACGCCGACGGTGCGGCGTCCCTCGTGCCGCGGGCGCAGCCGGACGGGACCGGGCGGCACGCGCAGACCGCCGGAGGACTCCTGCGGGTTCTCCCGGGCGCCCAGCTGGGCCGGGACCCAGCCGTGCCGGAGCCCGAGCAGCGCGTGGGCCAGGGACACCACCCCCGCCGTCCACCCGGTGTGACCGAAGACCGGCTTGTTGCTGGTGCAGAGCTGTCCCGAGGACGGCCCGAGGGCGGACAGGACCTGTGACTCGACGCGGTCACCGGCGGCCGTGCCGGTCCCGTGCGCGACGACCCAGTCGACCTGTTCGGGCGTCACGGAGTTGACGGAGCGGGCGCGCTCTATCGCGCGGCGCTGCCCGGCCGGGTTGGGAGCGGAGATCGACTTGCCGCGACCGTCCGCGGCCCCTCCGAAGCCCAGCAGCACCCCGTGCACCGTGTCGCCGTCGCACATCGCCTGCCGCAGCGTCTTGAGAGCGACGACACCGGCCCCGTCGCTGAACAGGGTCCCGTCCGCCGCCTCGGTGAAGGCACGGACGCGCCCGTGCCGTGACAGGCCGTTCAGCTTCGCGAACATCACTGCCATCGTCGGGTCGACCACGGTCACGCCGCCGCAGTAGGCGATCTCGCACGCGCCGGCCAGGAGAGCTTTGACCCCGAGGTCCACGGCGTAGAGCGACGACGCGCACGCGGTGTCCACGACGCACGACTCCGTCAGCGATTCGGGCAGCCGGGAGAACACCTCCCGGACGACCGCGTCGGGCGTGGCCGCCTCGCTCGCCGGCAGCGCGTGCCGGTAGTGCTCGAACAGGGCCTTGCGAACCTGCTCCGCTTCCTGCTCGTCCGGCAGGGAGCGGGTGACGACGTCCACGAGGACCGATTCGACGAGGCTCTGGCTGCCCCCCGGCCAGCCGCCTATGTAGGCCGCGCACCTGCGGTCGGCTCCTGTGCGGACGTGCTCGCGTGCCTGGAGCAACGCGTGCCGCAGCCACCGTGACGCGTCGTCCCGTCCGGCCCCCGCGCGCTCTTCTTCCCGCAGCTCCGGGTGGGGACGGAAGCCGTGCAGGAAACCCGCGCGGCGTGCGTAGGTCTTGTCCTCCTCCCGCGGGTCGGCGGACCAGAAGTGGTCGAGGCGGAAGCGGTCGTGTGGTTCGCCGAAGGCGTCGTGGCTTCCGTTGAGCAGCCGCCAGAGCTCCGCGGGACTGTTGGCTCCGGGCACCGCGAGTCCGATGCCCACCACGGCGACGAGATCCTCGGCGTTGTCCGGCGTCGTCATCCGCGCAGTTCCTCGACCAGATCGGCGATGCGCTCCAAAGTGGTCGCCTCGTTGCGGCGTTCACCGGGAACCTCGGGCAGGTCGTACTGCTGTCGGACGCGTTCGAAAAGCGCGATCTGCTTGGCCGAGTCGACGCCCAGATCCGCCTCCAGATCGACGTCGGCGGTCAGCATCTCGGCCGGGAAGCCGAGTTCCTCGGCGTACAGCGCGGTGAGTCCGGCCAGCAGTCGGGAGCGCGCGCCGGAATCCCCGCCGCGGGGCGCGAGTACCTCGTCCTCCCGCGGCCCGTCGGCCACCTCGTCGCCCGGACGGCTCTCCTCGGGCAGGAAGCGGGCCCGCACACCGGCGGCCCCGAGCGCCGCTACGACGGACTCCATGTCACCCCGGCTCGCGAGGAGCGGGATCGCCGTGACGGAGGCAGGAAGGGAGGAGCGCACGATTCCGGTGAGCGCCTGCCGCGCTCCGGCCTCGATGAACACGCGAGTGCCCTGCCGGAACACGGTGAACAGCGCGTCGTAGAAGGGAACGGGAGCGATCATGTTCCGTTCGACGACTTCCCGGACGTCCGCGACGCTGGAGACGTACCGCCCCAGCACGGGGGAGAAGACGGCCGTGCGGGGTGCCACGACGGCCACGTCCGCCGTGGCTTGCCGGAAGTAGTCCGCCGCGTCGTTCAGCAGGGGATTGTGGAAGGCGTACCTCGCCCGCAGCCGAGTGGCCCGGACATTCAGGTCCACAGCGATCTTCTCCACCCTGTCGAGGGACGCCGACGGCCCCGAGACGACCGTCTGTTCCGGGCCGTTGTCGATCGCCGTCCGCAGACCGGGTTCGTCCAGGACGCCCACCAGGTGGTCGGCCCGCCAGGCGGGGATGTCGAGCGCCACCAGGCCCCCCTCCTCCGGGGCGGCTCGGCGGAACGCCTCGATCCGCGCGCATGCCATGCGCGCGACGTCGGTGACGGACACCGCCTTGGCGGTGGACAGTGCGGCGAACTCCCCGAAGCTGTGGCCCATCAGGACATCGCCGCGCACCCCCACACCGGCGAGCAACTGGGCCGCCACGGCGTTGATGGCGAAGATCGCCAGATCGAGCCGGTCGCTGTCGTTCTCCAGGAGGTCCTGGAGGGACGGCGCGTCCCGGTCCAGGAGAAGAGGGGTGATCGGAGCGTGCCCCTGGGCGGTGACCACTTCGTCGATCGCTTCCAGCGTGTGGGCGGCTTGGGGAACACAATCCGCCCGGTCGGCGAGGACGCCCGGCAGGTAAGCGCCTTGTCCAGGAAACAAGATCGCGGTCCGTAATGACATGAAGAAACTCTTTCTCTGGCGGGGTGACAGGGGGATTTGACGGCGTCTAACAGTCTTGTTGCAGCGGCAGAACGCCGATTTCCTCATAGAACGCCTTGGCCGCCTCGACGGCGCTCAGTGTGCGCGGAAATCCTGCGTAGGCACCGATGTGCGTAAAAATCTCTATGACCTTCTCCGGGGTAATTCCCAAGCGGTGAGAAATGCGGAGGTGTATGGTCAGTTGTTCTTCCGCCCCTCCTAGCGCCGCGATGACGGCGAGAGTGACCATCTCCCGTTCCGCGTGACTCATCGCCGGCCGTCCGTGCAGCCTTCCGAAGACCAAGTCGATCACGAGGTCGGCCACATGACCTCCGACCGGTCCCAGTGCTTCGATGAACCTCTGAACTGCTTCTTCGCCCGCCACCGCTGCCGCGATCCGATAGGCGGCCGACGGATCCGCGGGCCCGGAGTCAAGATCTTCTCCGCTCGTCACGTGTGCTCCGCAATCATGGACTGCTCTCCTTTCCGGTCACCTCGCGCATCGGCCAGGAAAAAGAGGTGATCGAAGAGAGTGGATACGTCTGTCGTCGGGAGGGCGGGCGGAACTCGCGAGAAGCCGCTACCGGGAGCGGCGCCCTCGAGTGCACGTTACTCAGTCTTCCCGGTGACGGGAAGGGCCTGCGCCACTTTGCCGGAAGAGCGTATTGCGGCGAACAAGGGGACGCTTTTTCGTATCGAATGTTCCAGGGCATGCAGAAGCGGCGCGCATAGCTTTCGCCGACGTGGAGCCGACCACCATGCTCACCGGGCCGGGGGTGCTCGCGTCACCAACCGTTTCCGTCCATCGGCCGCTCTGCCCGGCGGCGACGTACTGCGTCTCTCCCGGAGTGCGCACAGCACACCTCCGGTCGCACCGACGATGCGTGAACGCGTTGAACGCGCCGGCCGTGGGCCGCCGCCGGCGTGAGTGGCTCCTCTCGTGTGGAGACCCGGTGGCGCCTGCGCGCGGCGGCCGAACGAGGGGCGCGTGCACGGTCCGTTGCGCCGGTTGAGCGCCCGCCCGTACGGTCCGTGCCCGGATCTCCGTACGCGATCGCATCCCCGCGTGTCCGGGTCGCTGCTCGCCAACGACGGAAGCGCAAGGGCGGCTTCACCGACCGCGGCCGGGCCTGTGCCGCGTACGTCACCGATCCGCGGGCGCGAAGGACGGACCCGGACGGACGCCGGCGGGGGAGTCCTTGCGTTGCCGGTCGGCGATGACGATGACGATGGGCGGGCGAACTCGCTCGATATGCCGTGCAGCGCAAGCGGGACTAGGCTGGACGAGCGAAGCCGAAGAGGTCGTCCCTTCCATAGCGCTGCGGTGACACCTGAAGACCGGGCCGTACCCCGCTGCCGGGCCCGGTGACGTCCATCCGCCTCCCGCCTCCCTGACGGGCGCCCAGCCACGGAACGCGGCAGCGAATCCGGGGGCGCGCGTTGCGGGGGCCTTCCGTCTCCTGAGAAGCGCGCCTGCCCGAAGGAGTCTGCCCATGCGAATAGTCGTGGACCTGAACAGGTGTCAGGGCTACGCACAGTGCGTGTATCTGGCGCACGAGGTCTTCCGGCTGAATGGCGAGGAGGCGCTCACCTATGAGCCGAATCCCGATGACGAGCGGCGCCTGCAGGTCGAGCGAGCCGTTGCGGCGTGCCCGGTGCAGGCGATCCTGATCGACCGCTCGGACGGCGAGGAACGGGGCGAGGCGTCATGACCTTGCGGGCTTCGGTCGCGGAGCTGGTGCGGGAGTTCCGGGCCAACGGCCGGATCGTCATCGTGGGTGCTTCTCTGGCCGGGCTGCGGGCCGCGGAGTCCCTGCGCGAGGAGGGCTTCACCGGTTCGCTGACGGTCATCGGGGACGAGCCGTACGAGCCGTACGACCGTCCCCCGCTGTCCAAGCAGGTGCTGAAGGGCTGGGTGCCGGCCGACCACACCAAGCTGCCCCGCAGGCGGGAAGTGGACGCGGAGTGGCGGCTCGGGGTGGCCGCCACCGGGCTGGACCGGACGACCAAGCAAGTGCGGCTGGCGAACGGCGAACAGGTGCCGTACGACCGGTTGCTGATCGCCACGGGCACCCGCGCGCGGCAGTGGCCGAACCCCGACGAGGCCGCCTTGGACGGGGTGCACACCATTCGCTCGCGTGATGACGCGGAGCGGTTGCAGAAGGCGCTGGCCGAGCCACCGTCGCGGGTCCTGGTCATCGGCGCCGGATTCATCGGTTCGGAGGTGGCCTCGGTCTGCCGGGAGCTGGACCTTCCGGTGACCGTCGTCGAGCGGGGTTCGGCGCCGCTGGTCGGTGCCCTGGGCGGGGTGATCGGGCGGATCGCCGCGCAGCTGCAGCGCGATCACGGTGTGGACCTCCGCTGTGGGCTGGGTGTGTCGTCGCTGGAGGGGGACTCGGGCGGACATGTGCGGCGGGCGCGTCTGTCGGACGGAAGCGTCGTCGACGCCGACGTGGTGGTGGCCTCGCTGGGGTCGATCCGCAACGTGGAGTGGCTGGAGGGCTCCGGGCTGGCGGCCGGTTTCTGGGGCGTCGGATGCGACGCCGGTGGACGGGCCTTCGACATCAACGGCGTGGTCACCGACAGCGTCTTCGTGGCAGGGGACGTGGCGCGCGCTCCGCATGTGCTCTACGAGTACCAGTTCCTCGCGATGGAACACTGGGACAACGCCGTTCTCGGCGCCCAGGCCGCGGCCCACAACATGGTGAACCTCGAACCCCACTACCGTCCGCACCTGCTGCTGCCCGGGTTCTGGTCCGGTCAGTTCGGCGTGAACATCAAGTCCGTCGGCGTGCCTCCCTTCGGTGACGAGATCGTCTTCACCCAGGGGTCTGTGGCGGACCGGCGTTTCGCCGCCGCGTATGGGCGCCGGGGCCGCATCGTCGCCGCCGTCGCCTTCGACCACGGCAAGTGGCTGGAGTACTACGGGAAGCTGATCGAGCAGTCCGGTCCGTTCCCGCCCCCGATGCCGGGCTGGGACCGGCCGCCCGACACGAAGCCGATACCGGCCGAGTTCCCGGATCCCAGGGTTCCGACGGCGATCCCCGACGTCGTCCTGACCGGCCATGCCCCGAGCGACCGGACGGCCGAGTTCCGGCCCCGGCCCCACTGACCCGGCCCGACGGGCCGAGCGTGCAAGCGGACAGCACCGACAGGAGGAAGGAGGGGAGCCTCGTGGTCGAGGAAACCCCTTGGCAGCAGGCCCTCCGCTACGCCAACCGCGCCAATCCGTACCCCTTCTACGAGGAGCTCCGCAAGACACCGGTGGCGCGCCAGCCGGACGGCACCTACGTCGTCAGCACCTACCGGGAGATCGTCACACTGCTCCACGATCCCCGCGTGAGTTCGGATCCGCGAAAGCGCCCCGCCCCGGCCGCGGAGGGCG
The DNA here is from genome assembly GCF_055583025.1 of Streptomyces sp. NPDC104831. NCBI lineage: Bacteria > Bacillati > Actinomycetota > Actinomycetes > Kitasatosporales > Streptomycetaceae > Streptomyces > Streptomyces sp. NPDC104831. The sequence goes on along the minus strand of NZ_JBVJOT010000003.1, from coordinate 163,585 downwards.
CGGGGGAGCGGGCGGCCGAGCCGATCAGGGAGGTGTTGACCGAGCCGAACATCATCAGCTGCGATCCGCCCGAGCACGACCGTGACCGCCGGACGATGATGCCGCACTTCGCCGGGCCGCCCCATGCGCCTCACCTGATCGCCGATGTGGAACCCGACATCCGCCGCCTTGTGGGCGGCCTCCTGGACGGCATGAGGGGCAAGACCCGGATCGACGCCGTCGACGACTTCGCGTACCCCCTGCCGGTGACGGTGATCTGCAAGGTGCTGGGCGTGCCGTTGGAGGACGAGCCACGCTTCCACCACTGGATCGAGACGGCCCTGGACGCCCTCGACTTCGGCCCCGAAGCCGCCTCCGAGGAGATCCGGGGACGACTGGCCGGAGGCAGGCGGGCCGTGCAGGACTTCGGGCGGTTCGCGGCCGGCCTGCTCGACCGGTACGCCGACCGGCCCGGCTCGGGCATGCTCTCCGCCCTGGTGAACGGGAACGGCCCGGAACGGCGGATGCCCAAGGGCGTGCTCGTGAGCAACACCCTGCTCCTGATCTTCGCGGGGCACGAGACCACGGTCAATCTCATCGCCCACGGCGTCCTCACCCTGCTACGGCACCCCGACGCACTGGAGACGCTGCGCCGCCGACCCGAGCTGATCGTGCCCGCGGTGGAGGAACTGCTGCGCTTCGAGTCGTCGGTGCAGTTCTGGCACACCCGTTCCGCGCTGGAGGACATCGACATCGCGGGTACCACCATCCCGAAGGGGGCGCCGATCTTCCTGGCGTACGGCTCGGCGAACCGAGACCCGGAACGGTTCACCGACCCCGACGAAGTCGATCTGGAACGCCCCGACAACCAGCACCTCGGCTTCAGCCAGGGCATCCACTTCTGCTTCGGCGCCCCGCTCGCCCGGCTCGAGGTCCAGGCGGCGGTCGGCGAGTTCGTCCGCCGGGTGGAGAACCCCAGGCTCGTCGAGGACCCGCCGCCGTACCGGCACAGCCAGATCTTCCGCGGACCACGGCACGTCCTGGTCGACATCGACGGCATCCGCGACTGACCAGGCGTGTGTCAGGGATCGGCATGCGGGCTTTTCAACAGACCCACGACGCGTACCGGTTCGTGCACGACGGCGAGATCCGAGAACGCGCCGTCATCCCCCGCCCGTGGGTACCGGCGTCGACGCGACCGGAACGCACAGGGGACCGGTCGGGTGACGACTTACATGCACTACCGAGACAACGCAGCTCCAAGGAGGAGGCAGGCGTCATGACATCCCCCACCGGTCCCCAAGGCCACGTTCCCCCGCGCAGCGCAGAACCGGAAGAGAGCCCCCTGGCCGAGGGCATGGCCGCCCTGGCGAACCTGGGCTGGCAGATCCTGCTCACGATGGGGCTCGCCACCATCGCCCTGGGTGTCATCGCCCTGGTCTGGCCGGGCGCGACCCTACGTGTCGTCGGCATCCTCTTCGGCGTCTACCTCCTGGCCACCGGCGTCTTCCAACTCGTCGCCGCGTTCGGCACCCACGTCCCCCGGCACCTGCGCGTCCTGCACTTCATCACCGGCGCGGCATCCATCCTGCTGGGACTGATCTGCTTCCGGGGCACCCTTGAGTCGCTCCTGCTGCTCGCCCTGTGGATCGGCTTCAGCTGGCTGCTGCGCGGCACCACGGAGACGGTCGCGGCGGCCTCGGCACCGGCCATGCCGGGGCGCGGCTGGCACATCGCCTTCGGGATCATCGGCGCTCTGGCCGGCGTCGTGATGATCGTCATGCCGTTCGCCTCGATCGCGACCCTCACCCTGGTGGCGGGCGTCATGGCCATCATCCTGGGCCTGACCGAAGTCGTCCGCGCCATCAGGACACGCGTCGAGATCGGCCAGCTCGCTTCGGGTACGGCCGCCCAGCGGCGCTCCCGGTTCCACGTACGTCCGCACCCCCAGCACTGATCGACTGGAAACGGTGAGCGACGTCCGGGTCAGCCGGTGTGAGGGCCGTCAGACCGTCCGGCAACTGAGGCCGCCCGCCGGACGACGGCCCGCCCCGGCGGCCGCCATCCGGTGTGGATACGGCACCCGGTCGATCGCTCACAGAAGCACCGGCATACGGGCAGACTGGATGACCGGGCCACCGCCTCCAGTCGACCGTGCGGCGGGGCAGGACCAGTCCGAAGGAGTGTGCCTGGTGAACCCGCTCGTGCAATCGGACGGAGGTGCAGGCCAGTGGCCGGACCGCGTGGCCGCCGTGCGCCGCGCCCTCACCAGTCACGGACCGTTGCGGAGTCCCGATGGCGGTCCGGACTTCGCCACCGTCTCACTGCCGGAGCGCGACTGCGATCAGGTACGTGACCTTCTGGTGCAGGAACGAGCCGGCACCGTCGTCGAGATCGGGCTGGCCTATGCCGGTTCGGCACTGGCGATCGGCGAGGCACTGCTGCGCACCGGCGCACGAAACCCGCGGCATGTGGTCATCGACCCATTCCAGTACACGGCATACGACGGTGTCGGGTGGGAGCTGCTGTGCAGCGCCGGCCTGGACGACATCGCCGAGTTGGTGACCGAGCCATCACAGCGGTTCCTGACCCGGCTGGCCGACTCGGGCTTCGCCGCGGACGCGGCGTTCGTCGACGGCAGCCACCACTTCCACAACGTGTTCGTCGACCTCCACTTCCTGGGCGAGATCGTCCGACCTGGTGGCATCGTGCTGCTCGACGATGTCTGGTGGCCCTCAGTCCGGGCTGCCGTGGCGTACTTCGAGATCAACCTGGGGTGGCGTCCGATGCTCGGCGCTCCGGCCGACGGGACCGCCGCCCCGGCCAGTGGCCGGCCGCGGATCGGTGCCTACCGGCTGCCCGATCCACGCCCGACGCCCGACTTCAGGGAGTTCCGGCCGTTCTGCTGATCCGGGTGGGCGCGCCGCCGCCCGGATCGTTTTCCCGTGCCGACCCGGGCCACTCCGTCCTCCGTCCTCCAGCCCCGGTTGGAGCGCCGGCGTTCGGCTGGCCGGCGAGGTGCCGGACACGGCGGGGTCGGCAGCCGCAGCCGCCTTCGACGGAACCCGCCACCTGGTTCCCGCCCCCCACCTGGGAGATCGCCGCCGAACCGGCCGGCGACTACGCCGCCACGGACGACCTCATCCCCGTCACCTGGGTGTTCCGCCGCTGCCCGCCTACGCCCTGGGGACGGTGCGGGCCTGCCACGCGCACTCCTCGATGGTGACGGTGAGGGTTTGACCGGCCTGCTGTCGACCTCCCGCGAAGGGGTTCACCGCACCGATCCGTCACCTGGCCGACGCGGCTCTCGCCGTGCCTGGTAGGCGCGAGGTAAAGGAAACGTATGGTCTAGTCCAAAGAGGAAGTTGGTCTAGTCCAAATTATTGACGTGGCCGCAACAGCTCCCGGAGGGTAGGGCTCCCCGCTCTGGGGTCCTCACCCTTCCCTCTGGAGGCACACATGAGACGTCTTCGGGCATGCCTGGGCGCGGCGGCGGCCGTCGGCCTCGCCGCCGCCGGCGCCACCGCGCTGGTCGCCGGCAGCGCCTCGGGCGCGACCAGCGCGCTCGACAACCGCTGGTACGCCGCCGCCCCTTATCTGATGCCGCTGGACAACGACCCGCCGGACCCGGCCGCCATCATGGACGCCACCGGTCTGAAGGCGTTCCAGCTCGCCTTCATCCTCGCGCCCAGCGGCGGCGGCTGCACGCCTACTTGGGACGGCACGGCGCCGGTCGGCTCGGACACCGCCGTACGGTCGGTGATCGACACCATCCGGGCCAAGGGCGGGGACGTCTCGGTCTCCATCGGCGGCTACGGCGGCACCAAGCTCGGCCAGGCCTGCGCGGACCCGGCGTCCACGGCGGCGGCCTACCAGCAGGTCATCACCAAGTACGGGTTGCGCGCCATCGACTTCGACCTGGAGGAGCCGGAGTACGAGAACACCGCGGCGATCAGGAACGAGATCGGCGCCGCGAAGATCCTCCAGCAGAACAACCCCGGGCTGTACGTGTCCGTGACCACGGCCGGCACGGCGGACGGCACCGGCTGGTTCGGCAAGCAGATGCTGCTGGAGGCCAAGGCGCAGGGGTTCACCCCGAACAACTTCTCCATCATGCCGTTCGACGGCGGCTTCAACGGCGCGGCGAGCCAGACCGCCGCGCTCACCAAGTTCAACGGCGTGCTCCAGTCCACCTTCGGCTGGGACGAGGCCACCGCCTACGCCCACGAGGGCTTCTCGGGCATGAACGGCCGCAGCGACACCGGTGAGTACTTCGCCCAGGCCGACTTCCAGACCGTGCTCGACTACGCCACCGACCACCACATGGACCGGTTCACGTTCTGGTCGCTGAACCGCGACCGGCAGTGCACGCCGGCCGACAACGGCGGCCGCACGTCCGGCACCTGCTCCAGTGTGGCCCAGAACGCCTGGGACTTCGCCAAGTACTCCGTGAAGTTCGCCGGGGTCACCCCGCCGACCACCACGCCCACGCCCACCCCCACCCCCACGCCGACCCCGACGACCCCGGCCTCCTGCAAGCCGGCCTGGAGCGGCACGACGGCCTACACGGCCGGTGCCGAGGTCTCGTACGGCAAGCACAACTGGAAGGCCAAGTGGTGGACCCAGAACGAGACGCCCGGCGCCTCGCAGTGGGGGCCGTGGCAGGACGAGGGCGCCTGCTGAGGCGTGCAGTGCGCTGTTCCCGTGCCCTTCCGCCTTCGGGTGCCGGACGGACCGCCGGTGGTGGTCATCGGGTGGGCCGGTAATAGGCCGCTACGGGGGTCCGTGCCTCGTCGTGGAGGGCCGGCCCGTCGTGCGGCACCGTCGGCCAGGCGCCCGACGGCGGATTGAGCGCGACGAGTTGCTCGGTCGACAGCGCGTAGACGACCCGGCCGATGCCGGAGCGGACGATGCCGCCGTCGCACATCCCGCACGGCTGGCAGCTGGTGTACAGGATGGTTCGGGCAGCCGTGTCCGGGTCGAGTTCGCGGGCCGCCCAGCGGGCGAGCTTCAGTTCCGGGTGGGCGGTGATGTCGTTGTCCCGCCGGACCGTGTTGTGGGCTTCCGCGAGCACGGTGCCGTCCGGCCCGGCCAGGAGGGAACCGTACGGCGCGTCGCCCAGGGCGACCGCGTGGGCGGCGATGCCGATGGCACGCCGCAGAAGGGCCTCGTCGGCCGAGGTGATCATGATCGAGTGCTCCAGTGGGTGGCCACGGTGGTGAGTGCCCGCCATGCCGCGTCGGGCCGACGGGTCTCTTCCGGGTCTCCGTGGTAGGGGTCGAGTACGACGGTGTCAGCGCCCAGCAGGCGCAACTGGTCCAGATCGTCGAGGATCTGCTCGACGGTGCCGACGCCGGCGGGCCGGTCGCAGGCGTCGACCGGCGCGCCGGTGACGCGCAGGGCGATGCGGGGTGCGAATCCCGGCAACGCGTGCCGTCGCAGGACCGTACGCATGTGGGGGAGGGAGAGCCGCAGCGGGTGCCAGGCGTCACCGAACCTCACGGCGCGCCGCAGGGCCGCCTCGCTGTGGCCGCCGACCCAGACAGGAAAGCCGCCCCCCTGGCGCCCCGCGTCCCTGGCCTCCCGGAGGACGCCGAGACACTCGTCCGTCAACCGGCCACGCGCGGCGAACGGCACGCCCAGTGCCTCGAACTCCTGCCGGGCCCAGCCGACGCCCGCCCCGAGGACGAACCGGCCGCCGCTCAGCTGGTGGAGGTTGGCGGCGATGCGGGCCACCAGGAGGGGGTGCCGGTACGGCAGGATGAGCACGGTCGTGCCCAGCCGCACCGTGGTGGTGAGACCGGCCAGCCATGACAGGGTGGTGAACGGCTCATAGAACGGTTCCGGGTACCGCTCGGCCACGTCCGGGGTGACCGCCACATGGTCCGACACCATGAGGGTGCCGAAGCCGAGGCCCTCCGCGAGCCGCGCCCATTCACGCAGGATGCCGGGATCGGTCCCCAGGCCGAAATTCGGTACGTTGACGCCGAGTTGCATGGCCCGAGGCTATCCCGGTGATCATGGCGTACGGAACAGAAACCTCCCTGCGTAGCTGCCGCTTCTCCGTGTTTTTGTTGGTACTTTCGCTGCATGGCCGGGAATTTCGGCCTGCTCATCGTACGGGCGCGGTGAGACGGTGTGGGCGACGCTCAGCGAACGGCCAGCAGGCCGTACAGAAGGGGGATCCGCGGCTCGGGGAGCCGCCACCAGCCAGAGTCCGTACGGACCATCTGCGGCCAGCGCGGCCAGGGAAGCTCGTCGCTCTCCCGTAGTCGCCGGACGCCCAGTCCGGCATCCGTCAACGCGTTCACGACCTCTCCGACTCCGTGCATCCACTCGTAACTGTCCGTGGCGCCCTGCACGGCCGGCCCGTCGGTGTAGGTGTAGGTGGCATCCCGGTGCACCGGACCGGAGCCCGCCAGGTAGTCGTGGCGCAGCAGCAGCTCCGGTCCCTCACCCGGACCCGGCTTCGGGCCGAGCGCGTTGAGCAGCGGGTGGAACTCCACGACGTACAACCGCCCGCCGGGGCGCAGAAGCCTGGCCACGACGTCCGCCCACCGTTCGAGGTCGGGCAGATAGCACAGGGCGCCCTTGCCGGTGTAGACGACGTCGAACCGCCGGCCCTCCAGCGCCGCCACGGCGTCGTACACGTTGGCCTGGACGTAGGTGACGTCGAGGCCCGACTTCTCGGCGAGGTCCCGCGCGGCCGTCACGGACGCCGCCGAGAAGTCCAGGCCGACCGCCCGGGCCCCACGCCGGGCGAGGGCGAGCGTCTCCGTGCCGAGGTGGCACTGGAGGTGCAGGACGTCCCGGCCGGACAACTCGCCGAGGTCCTCCCACTCGAACGCGGCGAACCAGCGCTCCGGATTCAGGTCCTCGTCCAGGCCGTAGAACCGGCTGGTGACGTGGACCGGGGTGCGGGCGTCCCAGTTCGCCTGGTTGGCGCGCATCAGCCGCGCGTGCTCGGCGGAGGTCATGAGGACATCCAACCGCGCTCCGCCGCGCGGGGGGCGGAAAACCGGAAAAGTGCCACCGCCTACCAGGCCGCCTTCCGCCTCGCCGCCATCCTTGTCCGGGGGCGCCGAACGGCTGCCGGCGGACGGTAGCGGCCGAGCGGCGAGCAGTGGTTCGCCGAGTACCCGGGGTGGGTCGTACAAGTGGCGCGGCTCTGCGGGCGGGCTCATCGTGGGGGCGAGGGCGCCGGGCTCCTGGTCCGTAGGCTCTGCCTACCGGTCCCGGGCCCGTGACAGCCGTCGTCCGGACAACTGCCGAGATCGAGATCATGGGATCTGCGTATGAACCGAATGGGAACAGTGGGGGCAGGGGCGCTGGTGAGCCTCGCCCTGTTGGGGTTCTCCGCCCCGGCGGCGGTCTCCGCCGGGAGCGGGGGCGCCGGGGCACGGAGCGTGCTGTGTGGCACGGACGGTGCCACGGGTCTGGCGGTGTCGGCCGGAAGGGCGGAGGACTGCGCGGTCGCCCTGCGGGTGGCGGGCGCCTACACCAAGGCCGGGACGCGGGGGAGCGGAGCGGTCACCACGGTCGACGCGGACGGTGCCGTATGGCGCTGCCAGGAACGGCAGGGCGACCCGAACCCGTACCAGGAATGCGTGGACACGGCCGACGAGTCCCGGCACATCACACTGACCTCATGACACCGCCCGTTCTCCCTCCGGGGTCCGGATCGGCCGGGCGGCTGGTCGGGGTCAGGTGAGCGGGCTGACGTAGTTGCCCGGGCGGCTGGCGGCCTCCTGCCGGGTGACGCTGCCCCACCGCCACGTGAGGGTCTTCAGGGTGCCGCCGGGCAGGGTGACCACGGCCTGGTCGGGACGGATGGTCTCGTTCCCGTTCTTCCCGGTGTCGCCGAGGAAGGTGATGGTGAACGTCGCGGTCTTGCCGGGGGCGAGATTCACGCTGTCGCCTCCGCGCTGCTGGAGAAGCGTTTCCGGCACGCCGTTCGTGGTGAGCTTGACCGACGGGGCGCCGAGCAGGGAGCAGGCACGGTCCCCGGTGTTCCTCACCTGGACGCGGGCCGTCTCCTGCCGGTCGCTGCCGCCGCCCGGCTTGGCCGTACCACCTGCCCAGGACAGGGTGACGCGATCACAGGCAGGCGAGCCGGGGGCGGCCGTGGCCGGGACGGCGACGGAGAGGGAAGAGACCAGGGCGCCGGCTGCGACCCAGCGTGCGAGGTTCCGGACGCGCTGCATAAGGGCCTCCGATGAGTGCGGCGACAGTGGCTGGCAGGTATCCGGTACCGCGTACGGGACGACGGACCCCTCTTGAACCGCGAACCACTGAACGCTGAACCACTGAGCGCCGAAGTACTGACCGCGGCCGCCGGACGCGCGAGGGCGCCACCCCGGCGCTGGGCGAACGATCCCGCATGGCGGTACCTGTGGGCCTCGCCGCCGGTGAGCTCGTCGACCTGCCGTCGTGGGGACAACCACCCCGAGCGGACGGAGGCCACCGGGGAATGGCGATGCTGTACAAAGCTCGTCAAGCCGGCCCGGGTCCGGGTGCCGTACCGCGTCCGGCCGACTCTCGACATCCTGCGCGGTGAATGAGCATGTCCGGCGCCCTGGCGTCCGGCCGGTGCTCTGACCGCTCTTGCCGTCACCCCTGTCGGCGCGGTGGCCCTTGGCGGGCTGGCCGCCTCGCAGACCTCGCAGTGCGGATATGCCGGCGCGGGCGACGGTGGGGGATGCGGAAGCGCAGGCGCGTGACGGACGACGTTCCATGGGCGAGGCAGCCGTGCACATGGAACCTCCCGATGCCGAGCCCCCTGCGCCAGAGCCGTCGGTGGGAACCGCCCCGCCCGGGAGCGGGACCGGCTCCGCCGAGGGTGACCTATCGCTTCGCAGGTGTCTGCCGTTCGGCCACCCGCGGACCCGAGGCCTCGCAGGTCGGGTCGTGCGGGGGCAGCCGTCCCGTGCGCAGGTAGGCGTTGACCAGGCTGTCGACACACGCGTTGCCGTACTCGCCGTACAGGCCGTGCTGGCGGGCACCCTGCACGGTGAGGAGCCGGGAGCCGGGCCACTGCCCGCGCATGGCCTCGGCGCCGGAGTAGGGGGTGCGGGGGTCGCCGGTGGCGGCGACCAGCAGGGCCGGGACGTCGTTGTCGAGTACGGTCGGCGCTTCTGCGGGCCGGTCCCAGAACTCGCAAGGGGTTATGTTGCCGGCCACCGGCCCGGTCAGGGGGAACCGTTCGCGGGAGGCCTCGACCGCACGCCAGTAGCTGCCGACACCGCGCCGCTCCGCCACGTCACCGCAGACGATCGCGGTCATCTGCCCGGCGGAGGCCGAGCCCGCGCCGGTCAGCAGGAATTCCAATTGCCCAGCCAGCCGGTCGGACGGCTCGACCGGTTCGCGGTCCGCGGCGCGCGCCAGCAGCCGTACGGTGTCGGCCAGGTCGGCTCGCCGCTGGTCGAGATCGCTGCCGAGACCGCCGAGGAGGACGGTGGGCAGCACGTGCTCGTCCAGCAGGTACTCCTTTCCGATCCTCAGTGGCCTCTGTGCGGCGGCGTCGAGGACGTGCTTCACCGTGGTCAGGACCTGGCCGCGCGTGGCGCCCAGGCCGTAGGTGCCGTCCCGTGCGGCGGCCCATGACGCCCATGCGCGCAGGGCCGCCTCGTTGGCCGCTTCGGCGCCGCGCAGCAGGGCGGGGCTGTAGCGCGGCGGGAACATGACGCCGTCCAGGACCATGCGTTCGGTGCGGCCGGGGAAGAGCTGGGTGTAGACCTCGCCGAGGTAACTGCCGTAGGAGTAGCCGACGTAGGACAAGGTGTCGGCGCCGAGGGCGGCGCGGATGACGTCCATGTCGCGGGCGGTGTTGCGGGTGGTCACATAAGGCAGCACGTCGCCCTGGGCGCGTTCGCACTGCCGGGCCAGCTCGCGGGCGACGGTGACCTCCTCGCGGTAGGCCGCCGCGTCGGCGCCCGCGGAGCGGAGCGGTGCCGAGCCGAGATGCCAGCCGCAGTCCAGCGGGGTGCTCCGGCCGACGAAGCGCGGGTCCATGCCGATCAGGTCGTAACGGTCGGCGATCCTTCCCATCACCTCTGACTTGGTCAGCGGCATGTGGAGCCCGGGGCCGGCCGGGCCGCCGTCGTTGAACAGCAGCGGGCCCACGCGGTGGGCGGTGTCGGTGGCCTTCAGGCGGGAGATGGCGATGCTGAGGGTGCGGCCGCCGGGCTTGGTGTAGTCGAGCGGCACGGCGATGTCGGCGCAGTCGGCGCCGGCGGCGTCCAGCCTCCGGCCGAGCTCGTCTCCGAGGCCGAGGGCGCAGGCGTGCCAGTCGACGTGCCGGCGGTGGAAGCGGGCCAATGGGTCGGTCCCGGCGGTGGCCTCGGTCGCGGTCGTCGCGAGGCCGGCGAGCACCACCGCACATGTCGCGAATGCCGTGATGTGTCGGGAAGTTGGCATGACTACACGCTAGGTGCGGAGGATGCGTCAGCGCACTCGGGGAAAGCCCTGAAAGCGAGTGGGGTGGTGCCCCGGAGGCACTCAGGGCACCACCCCTGAGATTCCCTGGCCGACGCGGTGGTCCGTGGTGGGCAAGGGCGCTTGCGGCCCTGCCGGCAGGGGCGGGTGGCTTGGCGGGCGGTCAAGTCGTCAGTCCGCGCACGGTGGCGGCCAGGAGGGCCGCGCCGACCAGGACGGCGGGCATGGGCAGCCGGCACCGGCGCAGGAGCGGGACGGCCGTCAGGGCCGCGAGGAGGGCGGGATCGACCGTTCGCCACCTGTCGCCGGCGATCTCGACGGTGACGAGTCCCGCCAGCAGCGCGGGGGCCATGAGCGCGATCACCGCCCGGGCGCGAGGGGGCAGCTCTCGCTCGCCGAGCGCAGTCGGACCGGCGGCTTTGAGAGCGAAGCTGAGGGCGGCGACGGCGGCGACGGCCGGCCACGGGGTCATCGTGGAGGCTCCGTTCCGGTCCGTTCGCCCGGGTGCCGCCGGCGCGGACCGTCCTGGCCCTCCTTCGACAGGGGGCGCGCCAGGGCCGTCAGGGAGGCGCAGGCGGCGCCGATCAGCGCGGGCCCCATAGGGAGGAGGAAGGACAGTCCCGCGGCGATGGTTCCGCCCAGCAGTGCGGTCGTCCAGTACGGACGGCCGGTTCCCGGCGCGTCGAGAAGGAGGAACAGGAACATGGCGGGCGCCACCACGTCCAGCCCCAGGGAGGTCAGCAACCGCGGGCTGGGCGCCAGCACGGCGCCGAGCGCGGTGCCCGCGACCCACAGGACCCATTGGACGGCACTGGAGGCGAAGAGCACCCGCCGATCGAAGCGGCCGTCTCCCCGGTGCGCGGCGGCCCATGAGCCGTCCACCACCGCCTGGGCCTCGACCGCCCGGCGCAGCCGCCCTCCGCGAAGGGCACCGGAGGCCGACACACCCATGGGCAGGAAACGCGCGTTGACGAGGGCGGCGGCGACGACGGCCGAGGCGACCCCGCCGCCCGCGCCGAGCGTCGAGACGAGGGCGAACTGCGCCGAAGCGGAGAAGACGGCCATGGAGCAGAGGACGGCACCGGCCGCGGCCCACCCCTGGGACTGCGTGACCGCCCCGAAGCTCACGGCCAGCAGGAACGAGGCCGTCCCGAGGGCGAGTCCGACGCGCAGTCCTGCGCGCAGCCGCTGCCGGGGTAACGCGCCCTCCTGCGAAGGAAGTTGTTTGAACATGAGCGCAACCTAACAAGCATAAGTGATTATGGCCATTAGATGGAAGCGGGTGGTTAGGGTGGTGAAGGTGAACAGAGCCCAGGACACGACCGGCAAGGGACCCGAGGCGCGCTCGACCCACCTGGAGGTGGCCCTCATCGGCGGGCACCCCGTCCTCGACTTCGCCAACACGGTCGCCTGGCGCACGGACCCCGATCGCCGCGTCGCTCGTGTGGAGGGCGTCGAGGCATGGATCCGCTGGGCGGGCCGCGTCCAGCTGTTCACCACCGAGGAGGCGACAGCGCTCCTGGACCCCGCCTCACCGGACGAGCGGGTCGACCCGTCCCGCACCTCGCACGAACTCGCAGCCCTGGAGGCCCTGAGAAGCGCCCTGTGGGAGGTGCTGGACGCGTTGGCCGACAACAGTCACTTGCCGGACGGTCCTTGGGGGGTACTCCGCCGATCGATCCTGGCGGCTCGTCAGCGAGCCGACCTGCCGGCGGCGTTGCCGCTGCGCTGGCAAGTGAAGGCGACGGGATTCGCGGACCTCGCCCATGCCCTGGCCCTGCAGGCCGACGAACTCCTCGCAGGTCCGCTCGTGCGGCGGATCAGGCGCTGCGAGGGCCCGGGCTGCGGATGGTTCTTCCTCGACCGCAGTCGCAGCGGCACGCGCCGCTGGTGCAGCTCCGGCGACTGCGGCAACCGGGAACGCGCCCGCCGCCACTACCACCGGTCCCGCACCTGAGCGCCCCGCGGCCCCGCCACGCCTACGCGGCGGGCCGAGGCCGCTCGTCCCGGCGTGCTGCTCCAGCGGTGGTTCGGGTCCTGAGCCGAGCTTTCCGCAGCGGTGTCCGATGGATGGCCCGGTGGCGCCTTCTCCGGACAGGCCGTCCAAGCGCGCGGTCGACGGCATCGCGGTCGGGGTCTACGGGGTAGTCGGGGTCTACGGGGTGGAGGCTGGAGTTCCTCGGAAAGTCTTCCCGCGTCGTCGGTCGGCACCGTCTCCGTGGACACAGCGGCAGGCGGGCCGGTGGATCCGGCATCCGCCCCGGGCGCCGCCGAAGGTCACAGCGCCGGATCCCCCTGGCCGGACACGGGTGTCAGCTGCTCATCCGCCCACTCGGCGAAGGTGGTGATCGGGATGCCCAACTCCCGGGCGAATTCGGGGCGGGCGGGCTGGAGGACCACGTTGTTCCACTCGTGCCCGGCTCCCCACTTCGGCATGCCCGCGTCGAGGGCCTCCTCCAGGCTCATGGAAGGCGCGGACACAGGCACGCCCCAGGCGGCGGACAAGGTCTGCGCGATCTGTTCCATCGTGCGCAGGTCACCGGCCAGTTCCAGTTCCACTTGGTGGAACCGGTCGGGGTCTCGGAGGGCGTGCGCCGCGGCCGTGCCGATGTCCCGCACGGCCACCAGGGCCAGTTCGGTGTCCGGTCTCAGTACCGTCAGCAGGCCCCCGCGGGGCCCTCGGGGCGCCAACTGCGGTAGGTTCTCCATGAAGAAGGCGGGCTTGATCACCGTCCAGCGGGCGAAGCCCGCACCCCGTACCGCCTCCATGATCGCCTGCTTGGTGTGGAAGTAGTCGGCCATCGCCGCCCAGCGGCCTTCGGCCCAGCCGGGGGCCTGGGTGTGCTCACCGACTCCACTGGTCGAGGACTGCACGAACTGCCGCACGCCCTCGGTCTTCGCCGCATCGATCAGGTTGGTGGCCTGGGTGAGCTCGCCCGCGAAGTCCACACCGGCCTCGCTCATCGGCGGCATCTGCACGGAGAACACGGCGCGGACCCCCTCGACCGCCGGGCCGAGGGTGGCCCGGTCGGAAAGGTCCGCTCGTACCAGCTCGGCACCGAGCGCCTCGATCGCGCGTGCGGGCTGCGACCACGGGTCGCGTACGAGTGCACGCACGGGTGTCCCGGCGGCCAGGAGTGCGCGAGCCGTGGCCCCGCCTTGCTGGCCTGTCGCTCCGGTGACCAGGACGGTATCGCTGTCGACGGGCATGGCCGCTGCTCCTCACGAAGCGGAGAATGAAAACGGCGGGGCCCGCCGTTTCGTCTGCCGCTACGATATGGCGGGGCCCGCCGTTTAGCAATGGGGAGATCATGACCGGCCAACGCTCAGACGCCCGACGCAATTACCGGCTCATCCTCGCCGTCGCCGAGGCCGAGGTCGCCGCGCACGGTGCCGACGCGTCCCAGGAGCAGATCGCCCGGGCCGCAGGCGTCGGATCGGCGACCGTACGCCGACACTTCCCCACCCGTCGGGCCCTCCTCGAAGCCGTCTTCCAGGAACGCATCGAAGTCCTGTGCGAGCATGCCCACCGGCTGAGTGCGGCCGACGACAGCCGCACCGCCCTCTTGGAGTGGCTCCGCGCTCTCGTCGCCTACGCGGTCTCGGCCCGTGGATTCGCCCACATCCTCAGCTACGAGCCCCCCACCGAGGAACCTGCCCCGCACTCCTGTGGCAACAGAATCGAGGCGGCAGGGAATCCCCTGCTGCAGCGAGCCATCCGCGACAAGGCGGTCGCACCGCATGTCACCTTCCACGACCTGCTGACCCTCGCCGTCGGCATCGCCCTGGCCACCGAGCACCACGAGGACCCCGGCGCCCAGGCCGACCGCCTCTTCCGCCTCGCTGTGGAAGGGCTCAGCCCCGGGCCCTGCACCGCCGGGGTGCCCGGGAACCCCGGCCCTTCGGCTCTGGTGACAGCGAGCCTGCCGGATGAGCGCGTGTGACGAGCGGGATGCCTGGCCGGTGACAACAAGGCTGCCTCGACCGGCCTTCTCCACCGGCTCATCCGGTGTCGCCGGTGAGAACTTCCGGGCTTTGGGTCATGCGGCGGGCCGATGCGCAGCGTTCTGGCCGTGGCCCGCACCTTTCGTCGCCCTGAACACGCGGTCCTGCGAGCACCCCTTGGCAGACCCGGCGGCCGAGCCGCCGGCCCCTAACCACCCGCACGGTCGCGGGCCCGGCTGGTTCCAGCCGGGCCGGGTCTTCGACCGCACCCTGCCCCTGGACCAGGTCGCCGAGGGTTGCCGGGTGATGGACGAGCGCGGTGCGGTCAAAGCCCTCCCGGAGTTCCGGCCGCGCGGCCGCGGGGGGTTACTGTCCGACCGGGTTGAGGTAGGTGCCCGGGTGGGTGGCGCCGTCCTGCTTCAGGATCTGGCCGCCGAACGGCCACTTCAGGGTGAAGGGCTTCGTCTCGTTCGGCGGGGTGACCAGGAACTTCGCGGGGACGAACTTCTCCTTCTGCGGCGTGGACTTGGCGACGGGGAGCAGGCTGATACTGAAGTCCGTCGTGCCCCCTCGCTTCAGGGTGATCTTCGCGGGCTTCTTGGAGGAGCGCGCCAGGGACCAGGTGCCGTCGGTCTTCTGGGCGCCGACCATGTCGACACCGGCGAAGCCGGACAGGGTGCAGGTGCGGTTGCTCTTGTTGGTGAACCAGATGAACGCCTGCGTCTGCTTCCCGGTCCGCCCCATCTTGGGCTTCGCGTCGTCCCCGGTGGCGAAACCGGCCTTCAGGTCGGCGGTGTGGCAACGCGTCGGCGCGGCCTTGGCGGTGGCGGCCGAGGCCGGGACGGCGGTGCCGACGGTGCCGGCGGCGACGATCGCCGCAAGGGCCACGGTGGTCATTTTGGTCTTCATCACGTGTTCGGTTCCCCTCGAATACGACTCGGTGCGCGAGGTCAGTGCGCACCCTCGCACCTGGAGACGCTCGATGTCCGGCGAAGGTTCGGTGCGCCGGGCGACCTTTTCCGCCGCGTACGGTGGGGGCGTGGCACCGCCTCTGCCCGAGCCGCTGGCACACCTGGGACCAGGCCCGCCAGGTCCTCGCGCCGGCAGCCCTGGTCGACCCGGCCGGGATGGCGCGGCATCCCGGCCGGGTTCGCGCTCAGGCCGGCCAGCAGGTGGCGGTCCACGAGCCGGCGCACCACGAACACCGTCACGGCCGCCTTCTCACCGGTCACGTCGGGGGCGCCGAGCGCGGCCGGCCGAGGAGGGCATGACCTCGTGGCGGACGGTGCCGCAGAAACGGAGCTTGCCGGCGGCGATCACCCGTTCACATGCACGCGGCGATGGTGAGCTCGGTGATGCGTCCGTCGTCGTCGAGCGTGAAGGCGTGGGCGAGGTCGACGGAGCCGCCGGGGAAGTCGCCTTCGAGGCGTTGGGTCACCGTCCAGCGCCGGTCGTCGTGCCGGACGGCGCTGAGGGGGGTGGTCGTGTAGGTGTACTCGGTCGAGGTCCTCTCCAGCCAGGCCCTGACCGCGTCGCGGCCGTGGTGGGTGCGGCCGTCGTCGGTGACCACCGGGACGGGGCCGAAGCAGTCGGCCGCCGTGGGCACGTCGTGGCGGGTGTGGGCGTCGAGGTACGTCTGGATCCGAAGGGGCAGGCCGGGGAGGCCGATGTGGGTCATGTGCGCTCCTAGGTTGTGGGGTGGGGTCAGAGGGTGGGGACGGCGCCGCCGTCGATGGTGTGCTCGGCGCCCGTGATGGCGGCGGCACGGTCGGAGACGAGGAAGGCGACCAGTTCGGCCACCTCCTCGGGGCGTGCCGGGCGGCCGAGGGGGATGCCACCGAGCGAGGCCAGCACCTGGTCCCAGGCCGCGGCCCGGCCGATGCCCTGTGCGTCGGCGATGCGGGCGACCAGGGCGGTGGTGCCCTCCGTCGCGATCGCGCCCGGGAAGACGACGTTGACCCGTACTCCGTGCGGGGCCAGTTCCCGGGCGAGGCCCTTGCTGTACGTGGTCAGCGCGGCCTTGGCGGCGGCGTAGCCGAGTGTGGCGTCGGGCAGGGGCAGCCGGCGCTGGATGGAGGAGACGTGGACGACGGCGCCCCGGCCCGCGTCCCGCATCGCCGGGAGGAGTGCGCGGTCCAGGCGTACGGCGGCCAGCAGGTTGAGGGCGAGCTCGTCCTGCCAGTGGGCGTCGGTGAGGGCGGCGAATCCGCCGGCCGGCGCGTGCGAGCCGCCGAGCGTGTGCACGACGACGTCCGGGGTGCCCAGCCGGTCGCGCACCGCCGAGACCACGGTGTCGACGCCGTCCGGCGTGGTCAGGTCGGCCGTGACGAAGAGCGGGTCGGCGGCCCCGGTCGCGGGCGCCGTGCGGGCCGTCGGGAGCACGGTGGCGCCGGCCGCGCGCAGGCGGGCCGTGATCGCGGCGCCGGTGCCCCGTCCGGCGCCGGTGACGACGGCGAGACGCCCCGCGAGGTCGGGGGAGACGAAAGGAGTGCTGGTCATGTGCCGGAGCGTGCCGCCTCCCGCGGCACCCGGGTCAAGCGCTGCACTCTCCCCCCGGGGGAGGGTGCACAGTAGGGGCGTGCTGACGATCGGCGAATTCTCCCGGCTGACCCACCTGAGCATCCGTACGCTGCGCCGCTACCACGAGGCCGGGCTGCTGGAGCCCGCGCACGTGGACCCGTCGAGCGGCTACCGGTACTACGACCCCGGCCAGATCCCCACCGCACAGGTCATCTCCCGGCTGCGGGAACTCGACGTACCGCTCGCCGACGTCCGGCGGATCCTGCTCACTCCGGACCCGACCGTGCGCGCGGACCTCGTGGGCGAGCACCTCCAGCGGCTCCAGGACCAGCTGTCGCGGACCCAGGCGGCCGTCGCGTCGCTGCGACGGCTGCTGCGCCCCGAACCGGCCGGTGTCGCGGTCGAGCTGCGCCACGCGCCCGCGCGGCGCGTGGCCGCGGTGCGGGGCACGGTCTCCCACGAGGAGGTGCTGTCCTGGTACGCGGGCGCGATGGCCGAGCTGGACGCCGTCATCGACGCGCCCACGGGCCCCGCGGGCGGCCTCTACGACAACGCGCTGTTCAGCGAGGGCCGCGGGGACGTGCTCGTGTACGTCCCGGTCGCCGCGCCCGTGCCGGACCTCGGACGCGTCCACGGCACCGAGCTGCCGGCCGCCGAGCTGGCGGTCACCGTGCACCCGGGGTCCCACGACACCATCGACGTCACCTACGGCGAGTTGGGCAGGTGGGTCGCCGACCACGCACTCGCCGTGGCCGGGCCGGTGCGCGAGACCTACCTCGTGGGCCCACGCGACACCCCGGCCGCCGAGGAGTGGCGCACCGAGATCGGCTGGCCGGTGTTCCGGGTCGCCGGTGCCGGCCCCCGCCCGGTCTGAGCCTAGCGCGGCCCGGCGGGGACGCTGGGCCGCGCTACGATCCCATCGAGCCCGGCTTCGGCCCCGCAGCGGGCCGGCAGTCAGCGAAGCCACTGAATCAGCCGCTCTTCCTCACCCCCGGGCTGCCATTTCGATACACGGCCTATGGGCGATCGCCGCCTGCCGATCGGACGACGGCCGGAGGTGGGTCAGGTCGTCGCGCGCTCCGGGGGGGGAGCGGCGCGTACGTGTCGGGGTCCTTGCGCACGAGCACGGACGGGCAACTCAGGTGGAACGTCTCGTCGCCGAGCCGGGGCGGCAACTCCCCGGCGTCGGCGAGGGCGAACCGGTCTCGGACGGGGGCGTGCGGGTGGCTCGCCCGCCGCGCACCCGGGTCCACGCCGCCGATCACGGCGGTCCCGCCCCCGGCGCGCTTGCGCACCGGCCCTGCGCCGAACTGGTCGGCGCCCGCTGTACGGCCTGTCGCCGGACATCACCGGTTGGCGGGCCGAGGAACTCGGCGGCGGGGTCGCCCTGTCCACCCAGCTCGTACGGTTGCCCGGCGGCCGGCCCCTGGCTCCGGCCCGGCTGGTGCCGAAACGGACCTCGGTCGGCTGCGGGGAGCAGACCCGTCCGAGCCGGACCATGTGATCGAACTCGACCCTGTGCACCTTGAGAACCCCTAGTGGAATGCCCCCGTGCCACCTTCCGTTTCCCGGGGGCTCGGTCCGGACGCATAGGCCAGCGGAGGTGCGATTGCTTGCGCATCCGCTCCCTCGCCGACCCACAGGGCGATGAACAGCGCGGCGGTCGCCTCCAGTAGTCCCGCACGTTCGAGGCCGCCGCCGGCCACGGGTTCGCAGCCCAGGTCCCGCACCAACTCGCGTACGCGCGCGAGGGCTGTCCGGTCGTCCCCGCAGACCGGTACGGCCAGTGGCCGTCTGTCGAAGACGGGCGGCCGCATGCGCCACACGTCCTGGTGGCAGAGGTTGAAAGCCTTGACCACGTGGGCTCCTGGCGCCGCTGCGGCCAGTAGCTGCGCGGCTGAGGGACCTCCTTCCGTCAGCAGTCGGAAGCCCGGGCCGACCGGGTTGGAGCAGTCGATCAGCACCTTGCCCTCCAGGGCCGTGTGCAGGTCCCGTGCCACGTCGGCTCCCGCCCCGAAGGGCAGCGCGGCCAACACCACCTGACCGAACTCGGCCGCCCCGCGCAGACTGGCGGGCTTCACGCTGCCTCGGATGCGCGTCGCGAGCCGCTCCGCCTTGTATGCGTTCCGTCCCCCGATGGCCACCTGGTGCCCGGCCCGCACCCAGTGGGTGGCGAGCGCGTCGGCCATGTTGCCCGTTCCCAGCACGCCGATTCTCATCACACGTCCCCTCTCCGTGCCTGCTTCGCCGTTCACACCGACGCTAGAGGGCGGTTGGGGCACCATTTGGTACGTGACGACCGACGCCTTCCTCGCCGACTGCCGCGCCCGCCTCGCCTTCGACCTGCTCTCCAACACCTGGAATGCGGTGGTGCTCTGGGCACTGCGCGATGGTCCCAGGCGCCCGGTCGTCCTACGGGAGCGGATCGGGGGCATCAGTTCCAAGGTCCTCACCGAGACTCTGCGCCGGTTGCAGTTCAACGGACTGGTCGAGCGGCTGGCGGACCCCGGCGCACCCTCACGGGTCGAGTACCGGCTCACCGCTCTGGGCCGGACCTTGCTGGCGCCCATCGACGCCGTCGGCGCCTGGGCCTTCGAGTACGGCGACGAGGTTATGGCCGCCCAGGAAGCAGCATGCACTCCGGACCCGCAGTCGCCTCCTCCGGCTCGCTAGACGGGTCGACGGCGTGAGCGCGGACTCGCGGCGGTCGCCTCTTGTGGGCCGCCGACGCCTCGGCCCCGCTGAGCGCGGAGACGAGGGCGTGCACCGAAAGCCGCCTGCACGCCAGGGTGCACGACGCCTACGGGCCGACCGAGGCAGGGATCATCTCGCTCGACGGCCGGGTGCTGCGCCCGTCGGTGACCGGCCACAACCTGGTGGACGTGCCCGAGCTGGGCTACTTCGGTACCCACTCGCCGCACCCCCGGGGCGAACTCCTGGTCAAGCCCGACCGGCTCGTCTCCGGCTGCTTCGGAGGCGGCACTCGCTGCTGCCCCTGCCGCACGCCTTCGCCCGGCCGCAGGCACCCTGTCCGGTTCGGCCCTGCCCGCGCTCCGGTCGGCGCGGCTGAGCGTCTCCTTGGTGGCGCTTGGTGGGGTGTTCGTCGGTGCAGGGCTGGGTGGCCGGTCTGGGGTGCGCGCGCGATATCGCTATGGCCCCTTCGACCTCGGCGGCCGGTGGGAAGCCCGCCGTTCAAGGTTCCTTCAGGACTCTCCCAAGCCCGGCTCTGCATCGTTGTCTGCGTACGGGGCACCACCAACGACCACCGGCTCAAGGGGCAACCATGAGGCTTCGTCATGCCGCCGCCGTCTCGGCGTCGGGCACTCTGCTGGCGCTGGGCGCTTTGTCCGCTCCGGCCCAGGCCGTACAGGCCGTCCACGCCGAAGGAACCGCCGGTGCCTCGGGCACCGTGGCCGCGGCGAGCAACTGCCCCTACCAGGGCTACTGGTACACCGGCACGGCTACGACCAGTTACGGAGACACCGGAGCCAAGGTCAAGGAGGCGCAGTGCCTCCTGTACTTCGCCGGGTACCTCTCCTCCGGCGGAGTGGACGGCGTCTTCGGCTCGGCCACCCGCTCCGCGGTGCGCAGCTTCCAGGCCATGTACCAGTCCGAGTGCAATCCCCTGGTGGTGGTCGACGGAATCGTCGGCGTCCGCACCTGGGCGGCGCTGCGCAGCGCGTGCCCTGCCTGACCCGTCAGCTCGCCCGACCCGTCAGGCGCGGGGCCACCGCGCAGGACCGTTCCCGTCCGTCCCGGCCGGACACCGGTGCGAGCCGGAGCCCGCCACGACACAGCACGGCTACGTTCGATCACGGTTCGTGAAAGGAAATCCCGTCCCATGAAGAGCACACAGTTCCTGGCCTCGGCCGCCTTGGCCACCTCGTTGATCGTCCTCGCACCGGCCACGTCCGCGCACGCCGCCGGCAAGGCGGACATCGCGAAGTCGATCCTGAAGACCCGGGGCATCACCCTGGCCACCGTGCACGAGAGCAGGGTGAAGGACGGCGCCACCGCCAAGAAGAACATCCAGGACACCGCCAAGGGCAAGAAGGCCAAGCGCAGCAACTACGGGAACGCGCCCGGCGGGTCGGTCGCGCTCAACAAGACGATGCTGAACGCGATGCTCAAGCTGAGGACCTCGAAGCGGTTCACCTTCAGGGTCACCGAGGTCGCCGGCGGCAGTCACTCGGTCGGCTCGAAGCACTACAAGGGCAGGGCTTTCGACGTCGGCACCGTCAACGGCTCGAACGTCAGCCTCGGCGGGCCGGGCTACACCAAGGCCAAGAAGTTCATGAAGGCCTGCAAGGCCTACGGGGCGGTGCTCGTACTCGGCCCGGGGGACGCCGGCCACTCCACGCACGTGCACTGCCAGTGGTGACATCCGGCCGCTCCGGAGCCCGGGCTGTCCAGCGACGGTGCTGACAGACCTTCCACGCGTTTCGGCCGCCGGCCCCCGAGCGCGGTCCCGGCGGCCGACGCACGCGGTTCCCACCGCCGCCGGACAGTGCCGGGCCGACGCTCGGACCTGACGGAGGGGCGCTCGCCACCCCAGGGGACGGACCGGCAACGTGCGATCCGTCCCCTGTACGACAACCGACGCAGCAAGCGCACTTGAGGAGAGATCATGACCTTTCGAGCAGTGCTCACCGCTGTGACGACCAGTGCGGTCCTCGTAGGCGCGCTGACCGCCATGTCCACCGCTCCCGCCCCGGCGGCACCCGCCACGCCGACGGCTGCCACCGGGACGCCTGCGGCAGGCACCGCGGACTCCGGGACGGCGGGGGCGGCAACCTGGTACACCACCACGTCGCTGGGCGGGCCGATCAGAGCGTGCTACAAGGAAAGCTGCGACTGGTACTACCGCACGTCCCCCGGGGACACACTGCTGTGGAGCCACAACGCCTATAACGAATACGGGAACCTGTGGTACTACGTGGACAACGGGTTCACGCGCGGGTGGATCTACTGCGGGAACGTGACCGCGGGGTGCTGAAATCCCCTTGTCGACCGCCTCGTCCGGGGGCTCGGCGTGGCCGTCGGGCAGGGAACGGACCGGGAGAGGTCAGCACGCGGTCAGGAACTCCTCGGCGTCAGGTCCTGCAAGCCCACCACCCGCAGCAACTGCAAGCGCTCGTACGACTCCGTGCCAGGGCGGGCGGTGTGGATGACGAGCTGCTGGTTGTGGTCGGAGTTGACGAGGACCTCGCAGTCGAGTTCGAGGATACCGATCGCCGGGTGGCGGAAGCGTTTCGTGGTGGCGCGGCGTACGGCGACCTCGTGCTCGTCCCAGAGGTGGGCGAACTCCTCGCTCGCGGCGCGCAGTTCGGCGACGAGGTCGGTGGGTCCGGGGTCCGTGGGGCGGGCCGAGGCCACCGCTCGCAGGCCGGCGACGTGCTCGCGGGCGCGCACCGGGCGGTCCTCGGGCGGGAACAGCTCTTGGGCCGCCGGGTCCAGGAAGAAGCGGCGGATCATGTTGCGTTCCCGGGGTGGGCGGGCGAGAGCGTCTCCGCTCAGCGCCCGCGACAGTGCGTTCTGGGCCAGGACCTCGCCGCAGTCCGTCACCACGATCGCCGGGGTGTCGTGCAGCCGGTCCAGCACCAGGAGCAGACCCGGGCGGACGTGCGTGCTGGTCGTCTCGCGGCGCGGAGGCTCCTCACCGGTGAGGTGGAAGAGGTGGTCGTGTTCGTCCTGTGTCAGGCGGAGGGCGCGGGCCAGCGCGGTGAGCATCTGGCGGGACGGGCGCGGGCCCCGGGACTGTTCCAGCCGCGTGTAGTAGTCCACGGACATGCCCGCCAGCTGGGCCACCTCCTCGCGGCGCAGCCCCGGTGTACGGCGGCGGGTACCGGCCGGCAGACCCACGTCGGAAGGGGTCAGGCGGGCACGGGCGCGGCGCAGGAAGTCGGTGAGTTCGACTCGGTTCACCCCTCCAGGGTGCGGGACCCGGGCCGGCTTATCCAGGGACTGCCGATCCCCTGATGCAGAGGTCTCTGCCGGTCCTCCCCGCATCCGCCGAAGCTGGTCTTCAACGACAGGCGACACATGCGTGAGGAGCACATCATGCTGACTTTGGTGACCGGTACGACGGGACAGGTCGGACGCCGCTTCGTGCCGCGACTGCTGACCCAGCTGCAGCCGGGGGAGCAGGTGAGGGTCCTGGTGCGGGACGCGGCTCGTGGCGAGCGCTTCGCGGAGCTGGGCGCCCAGGTCGCCGTAGGGGATATGCGCGACGCGGAGACACTCGGCAAGGCACTCGCCGGCGTGGACGCCGTGGTGAACGTCGCCGCCTCCTTCCGCGGGGTGCCCGACGAGGAGGCGTGGGCCGTCAACCGGGATGCCGCAGTGGCCCTGGGCCGCGCCGCGCGGGCCTCCGGGGTGGAGAGGTTCGTGCAGGTGAGCACGAACAATGTGTACGGCGTGGGACGGGGGCGCCCGCTGACCGAGGAGGACGAGAGCCGGCCGGGCGGCGAGATGTGGGGCGCCTACCCCGAGTCCAAGGCCGAGGCCGAGCGCGAACTGCTCGCGCTCAAGGGTTTGGACGTACGCATCGGGCGGCTCCCCTTCGTCTACGGCGACGGCGACCCGCACCTTGCCGACTCCTTGCGGTGGGCCGCCCGCTGGGCACCGCACCAGCGCCTGCAGATGGCCCATCACGCGGACGTCGCCCAGGGGCTGATGCGTCTGCTGTACGCGCCGGGCATCGCCGGCCGGATCTACAACATCGCCGATGACGCCCCCGTCACGACGGTTGAGCTGTACCGGCTCAACGGCGTCGAGGTGCCTGCCGCGCTCCGAGAGTTCACGGACCCCGACCCGTGGTTCGGGATCATGTCCAACCAGCGCATCCGCCGGGAACTCGGCTTCCGGCCGATCTATCCGAGCGTCTGGACGGCCAGGGACGCCGGAGCCCTGTGACGGGTCACCGACCGGGTCGGTTCACACCCCGGTGATCCCCAACAGCCGGCACTCCGTACGTGAGCCGAAGCACCCTAGGTGATCCCACCGGCTTCCCCCGGACAGCGGCTTCAGCCGAGCGGAGCACAGTGGGTGTCACCGATGCGGCGCGCCACCATCGGCCGCCGCCGGTCCGCCGGCGCGCCGGCGGCATGGCCGCCACCGAGGCCGCGGTGCGATCGAGCACGTCGGCTACGCGAAGCCCTGTGGCGGTGGAATCACCCGCCGGCCCGGTCGCCGTGCTGGAGGAGGCCGGTCGGCCGATCAGCGCTGGGGGAGGGAGACCACCACGCGCCGGACGGCCTGGAACGCCGGGGGGTGTGTCGGTGTGGGGGCATCTGTCACGCCTACGGCGTCGCCCGCGGGGAAGCCGCCGAAGCCGCCCGGCATCAGGGACCGATCAGGGTGCTGTCGGGGGCGATCCCTGATCCGTCGCACCGCGGCCGTGCGGCACGGTCGTGGGTATGACTTTCGAGCGGGCGCGGCACCGCCCGGGCATCCGCTGTTCACCCACGCCGGCTGCCCCGGGACACGTCGGCGGCGAGGTGGCCCCGGGGCGATGAGTCACTGGGCGGTCCAACCGCCGTCGGCGGTCAGGAGGGCACCGGTGATGAAGGAGGCCGCATCGGACGCGAGGAAGGCGATGGATTCCGCGACCTCTTCCGGGCGGCCGATACGTCCGAGGGGGTGAGCCGGGCCGAAGGAGGCGAGCATCTCGCGGCCGTTGTCGACGACGCCTTCCATGATGTCGGTGTCGATGACACCGGGGAGGACGGCGTTGGAGCGGATGCCCAGCGGGCCGCCCTCGATCGCCAGGACCCGGGTGATCTGGGCCAGGGCGCCCTTGGAGGCGGCGTAGGCGGTCTGCGTGGCGAAGGCGACGACGGACGAGACCGAGGCGACGGAGACGATGGCTCCGCCGCGGCCGGCCGCCTCCATGGCACGGAAGGCCTCCCGTGCCTGGAGGAAGTTGCCGCGGGCGTTGACGCGCAGGATGGCGTCGAAGTCGTCGGCGGTGGTCTCGGTGATGGGTTTGTTGAGGGTGCGGCCGGCGTTGTTGACCAGGATGTCGAGGGAGCCGAAGCGGTCGGTGGCCAGGGCCACGGCGGCGCGGGCGTGGTCCTCGTCCGCGACATCGCCGACGAGGGCGGCGATGTTGTCGGGGTCCTTCGCGGCCAGGTCTTGGACTGCTGCGGAGCGGTCGGTGACGACCAGGCGGGCGCCGCGGGTGCGCAGCAGGGTGGCGGTGGCGTGGCCGATGCCGCGGGCGGCGCCGGTGACGACGGCGACGCGGCCGGTGAGGTCCCAGGGGGTGGGCAGGGGCGCGGTCACGAGGATGCCTCCGGTGGAGTTCAGCGCTGGCGGGTGGGACGGACGACGATCTCGTTGACGTCGACGTCCGGGGGTTGGGCGAGGGCGTACGAGACGGCGCCGGCGATGGCCTCGGGGCCGATGGCGTGGGCGCGGTAGGCGCGCATCGCCTCGGCGGCTCCGGGATCGGTGATGGTGTCGGCCAGTTCGGATGCGACCACTCCGGGAGAGATGGTGGTGACCCGGATCGCCGGGTCGGACTCCAGGCGCAGTCCCTCGGTGATGGCCCAGGCCGCGTACTTCGTGGCGCAGTACACGGCTGCCGTGGGCACGACCTCGTGGGCGCCGATGCTGGCGATGGTCACGAAGTGGCCCGCGCGCTGCGCGGTGAAGAGCGGCAGCGCAGCGGCGATGCCGTGCAGCAGGCCGCGGATGTTGACGTCGATCATCCGGTCCCACTCGTCGGCGAGCAGGGAGTCAAGGCGGGAGAGGGGCATGACGCCGGCATTGGCGACGAGGGCGTCGACGCGGCCGTGGCGTTCGCGGGCTGCGGCGACGAACGCAGCGACGTCGTCGCGGTCCGTCACGTCCAGACGGACCGGCTGCACGCTCCCGGGCAAGGCCGAGGCGCGGTCGGCGAGCGCGCGCAACCGGTCGGTGCGCCGCGCGCCGGCCATCACGTGGTGGCCCTCCGCCGCCAGCCGTTCGGCGACGGCCGCGCCGATGCCGCTGCTGGCGCCGGTGACGAGGACGACCTTGTCGCCGGCCTGCCCGGCGGATTGAGGAAGTGGTGTGTTCATGGCCCCGAGCCTGGCCGGTCCGCCGCGGCCGCGGCAGAGGCGGGATTCTCCTGGGTGCAGCGCACCCAGGAAGACGGCCGGCCACGGACTTACGATGGGGCGCATGGCAGCACGCTCCGAACTCGGTGCCTACCTCGGCGCCCGCCGCGCCCAGGTCGCCCCGGCCGATGTGAACCTCCCGGTCACCGGATACCGGCGGGTGCCCGGGCTGCGGCGCGAGGAGGTAGCCCTCCTCGCGGGTATCAGTGCCGACTACTACATCCGCCTGGAGCAGGGCCGGGAACGTACCCCCTCGGCGCAGGTCCTCGACGCGCTGGCCTCCGCGCTGCGGTTGGGCGAGGACGCCCGGCAGCACCTGTTCCGCCTCGCCGGTGCCGGCCCGCGCGCCGTGGCAGCCGCGGTGCCGGACCGCGTGGAGCCCAGCCTGCTGGCGCTGATGGACGCCTGGCCCCACAACCCGGCGATCGTCTACAACCGGGCGTACGACGTCCTCGCCTCCAACGTCATCGCCGACGCGCTCTTCCACGACTGGACGCACTCCCGCAACCTGATGCACGTGGTCTTCACCGACCCGGCTGCCCGCACCTTCTACCGAGACTGGCACGAGGTCGCCCGCAACTCCGTCGCCGGCTTCCGCCTCGGCCACGGCGCGGCACCGGACGACCCTCGCGTCCGCCGGGTGCTGACCGAACTCCTCGACTCGAGCCCGGAATTCGCCGACCTGTGGTCCCGTCACGACGCCCGCGGCAAGGCTCTGGAGGTCAAGCGCTTCGCCCACCGCGACGTCGGCCCGCTCACGCTGACCATGCAGACCTTCGACATCCGCTCGGCTCCGGGCCAGGAACTCGTCGTCTACCACGCCGAGCCGGCCTCTCCCAGCAACGACGCCCTCACTCTCCTCGGCTCGTTGGCCGCCGTCCCGCCCATCCGGAGACCAGCCGTGTGAGGGGCCTGGATGCGCGCAGACCCGCCGACGCCAGGAGGAACGCGAGGCCGCTCACCGGGAGGTGTTCGCGGAGGCCCCTTCTCCGTGGCAGCTCTCGACGCCGAGGAGCGCTGTCCAGCCGAGGTGCTGGACCGGCACCTGCACCACCCGCGGCCGCCCCCTTACCAAGAGCAGGTGCGATCCGGGCGGTCCGGCCACTCACGGCGCGCGGATCGGACCCTGGGAGCCGCGCGGCAGGGTGGTTCTGGGTACACCCCTGTGGGGGTGCTGGACCGCTGGTGGGCCGAACGGGCCCTTCATAGCGTTGTCTTCATGATGGATGACACGAACGAAGCACGAAAAGGTGCCACCCGGCGGATGGC
Source organism: Streptomyces sp. NPDC104831 (assembly GCF_055583025.1). Classification (NCBI taxonomy): domain Bacteria; kingdom Bacillati; phylum Actinomycetota; class Actinomycetes; order Kitasatosporales; family Streptomycetaceae; genus Streptomyces; species Streptomyces sp. NPDC104831. The sequence goes on along the minus strand of NZ_JBVJOT010000003.1, from coordinate 136,334 downwards.
ACTGCGGGGGATGGGACTCGCGGCGGGAGGCATGGCGCTGGCCACCGGGCTCGGCACCGCGCCGGCCGCGGCGGCCCCGCGTCGCGGGCCCGTGACGTACGTGCTGGTACACGGTACCCACAGCGCCGGCGCGTTCTGGATGCCGATCGCGCGGGAACTGGTGCTGCGCGGCCACCGCGTCGTCATGGTGGACCAGCCACGGCACGGCGCCGAGGCCTTCGTGCCGGAGTCGTACCAGAGCCAGGACCTCACAGCGATGGCGGTCGAGCCCTCCCCGCTGAGGGGGCTCGGGCTGCACGACTACGAGGCGCGCGTCACGGGCATCGTGCGGCAGGCCGCGCGGAACGGCCCCGTGGTGCTGGTCGGGCACAGCCTGGGTGGCGTGTCGGTCAGCCGTGTCGGCGACGCCGTCCCGCACCTGCTTCACCACATCTGCTACATGGCGGCCTTCTGTCCCAGCCGCGCCCTGCCCACGGCGGACGCCTGCACGGCGGCGCCCGAGAACGCGAACGCCGTCAGCCCGGTGGAGCTGACGGTGGGTGACCCGGACCGGCTCGGGGTGTTGCGGCTGAACTTCCGTACGGGTGTCAGCGGTGAGCTGGCCCTCCTGAAGGAGATGATCTGCGCGGACTACCCCGACGCCGAGTTCCGCCGGATACTGGCCGGCATGCAGACCGACGAGCCCGTCGCCGCCTATGCGGGCCGAGCGGTCGGCCGGGCCGCGAGCTGGGGACGCATTCCCCGCACCTACCTGCGTTTCGGCAGGGACCGTACGATCGCCACCGCGCTCCAGGACAGAATGATCGCGGAAGCCGACGCGTCCACACCCGGCAACAGCTTCCGCGTGCACGACTTCCCCGAGGCGTCACACGTCGGCCCTCTGGACCCCACCCCGGTTGCGAACGTCCTGGACACGCTCGCAGGGCAGGGGAGCTAGGGCCGCGCCCGGGTGCGCGAGGAAGGATTCACCCGTCGGGGCACGGGCGCCCTCGCGAAGTGCTCACGCCGGACCCGTGTTCCGGGGGCTTGCCGCATGCGGGAGGACGGGGCACCTCTGGGTGGTCTCACCAGATCCAACGTCCGGCCATGGTGCCGGCCCAGGCCAGCGTGACGCCCGCGAGCAGACTCGCCGCGAGATACAGCGCGCCCGTGCGGAGTCGGTCGGTGCGCAGCAGATCGACCGTCTCCCAGGCCAGCGTGGACCATGTGGACAGGGCGCCGCAGACGCCGACCGCGACGAGCGACTGTACCCAGGCCCGCGGGACCCGCATCTCCAGTGCGATTCCCAGCAGCAGGCACGCGGCGCAGTTCACGGCGAAGGTGCCGGCCGGGAAGGGACGCCGACGCGTCGACTTGGCGGCGGCGCCGGCCCAGTAGCGGACCGGTGAGGCGATGGCCGCGCCGAGCGCGAGCCAGGCCCAGTCCGCGGCATTCACCGGTCACCCCGGGCATCCCGGTCCAGCAGGCCCGACGTCAGTGCCGCGCCCGCCGTTGTGGAGGCCAGTGCCCCCGCGACGGTGGCGGCGGCGTAGACGACCGCAGTGGGCGCGTGGCCGTCGGTGAGCAGGCGCTGGACGTCGGCGGAGAAGGCCGAGAAGGTGGTGAAGCCACCGAGGAATCCACTGCCCAGCACCGGGCCGGCCCACATCGGGCGGCGGCCGGGCTTGTGGTTCAGAAGGGTCATCAGTACGCCCATGAGCGCGCAGCCGGCCAGGTTGACGGCCCACGTCGTCCACGGGAATCCCGTTCCGGTCGCGGGGCCCGTCAGGTCTGCTCCCGCACGCGCCGCCGCTCCGGCCGCGCCGCCCGATGCCACCAGGAGCGTCATACGTGTCCCGGTCATCCCGCAGTGGTGCGGGTGCGGGAACAGCCGTGGGAACAGCATCGTCCGGTCTTCGCGGGGCGGTCCGGCCCGTGACGGGGAGGGACCGCTCCCGCCCGCCGGCCGGCCCTTCAAAAGGTGACGCGCTCCGCGACCGATCGGGGTCCGCGGCGTCACCGGGTTCCGGGTCACGGCGTGGCCGTCGGCACGCTGAGGCGGAACGCCCCGCCTCCGTTGCCCAATTGGAGCCAGAGGAAGCCGGGCTGGGTGACGACCCGGACAGCGATGTCGGCGCAGCCGGGGCAGCGTCCGGTGAGGCCGGGGCCTGGGCCGTACACGTGCAGTTGCCCGAGGGTTGCCGGCACGCGGCAGGTGGGGCACAGGCGCCAGGCCGTGGTGGGATCGACGGTGAATACGTCGGCGAGCGGCCCGGCCAGTGCGTTTCCGTCGAGGTGGCGGGCGAAGTGCTGGTTCACGGGTTTCTCCCGGTGCGTAGGGGGCGGGCGGTTCAGCCGAAGCGTTCCGTCCTGATCCGGTCGGCGGAATGTCCGGCGGCCCGCAGGAGGTCGCCGGCGTGTTCGACGAAGCCGGTCGGACCGCAGACGTAGCAGCGGGCGCCCGGCGGTGGCAGGCCCTCCAGGTCGTCCAGGGTGACGCGGCCGGCCGGGCGGCTCGCTCCACCGGGCGCCCGGCGGGTGTAGAGCACGCGTATGGACTCGTGGGGCCGCGGTGTGCCGAGTTCGTCGGCGTACCAGACCTCGTCGGGGCCGCGTACGGAGTAGAGGAGGGCGCAGGGTGTCTCGGCGGCGTTCGCGCGGCGGGCCCGCAGCATGGCCATGAGCGGCACCACCCCGCAGCCGCCGGCGACGAGCAGCAGCGCGGAGTCGACTGCGCCGTCCCACACGAACCACCCGCCCAGCGGGCCCTTCATCTCGACCCGCGCGCCCACCGGCAGGTCACCGACCAGGTACGGCGACACCTCACCGCCAGGCACCGCCTGGACGCCCAGTTCGACCACGTCGCCGTCGGCGGGGCGGGCCAGGGAGTAGCTGCGCACCGCCTGGTAGCCGTCATCGGCGGTGAGCCGGACGTCGACGTGCTGCCCCGGCAGGTGCCCAGGCCACCGGGGCACGTCGAACCGGAGGGTGCGTCCGGTCTCCGTCTGCTCCTCCCGCTCCACGAGCCGGGCCGGAAACCATCGCCCCGGCCGCGCGGGCGTGACCGGGCGGCCCGGCGCGTCCGGCGTGCTCATCAGTCCCTCCAGGTGTGCTGCTCGCGCCAAGGGTCTCCGTAGTTGTGGTAGCCGACGGACTCCCAGAAGCCCGGTTCGTCCTGGAGCGTCAGACGCAGGCCCTTGACCCATTTGGCCGACTTCCAGAAGTACAGGTGCGGGATCAGCAGGCGGGCCGGTCCACCGTGCTCGGGTGAGAGGGCGTAGCCGTCGTAGGAGTGGACCAGCCACGCCTTGCCGCCGGTCACGTCCGCCAGGGGGAGGTTCGCGGTGTATCCGTCGTAGGACTCGGCGACGACGAAGCCGGCTGCCGTGTCGATGCCGTCCAGCAGGACGTCGAGGGAGACGCCGCGCCACCTGGTGGCGAACTTCGACCAGCGCGTGACGCAGTGGATGTCCACCGTGGGTTCCTGTTGCGGCAGGTTCGTCATCTCGTCCCACGTCCAGGAACGCTGTCGGCCGCTCTCGTCGGTGACGGTGAAGGACCACTGCGCGGTATCCAGGTGCGGGGTCGGCCCGGCGGACAGCACGGGAAAGGACTCCGTCGGATACTGGCCCGGCGGAAGACGTCCTTCGAAGGCGTGGGTCCGACCCTGGAAGCCCGGTGAGAAGCCTGTCATCGTGTTGCTCCTCCTGCTCGGTCCACGCCGGACGACTTCGCGGCGGACACGGCGCGGAGACGGGGAAACATGCGGGGTACCGGTGGGCCCGGCAGCCACTCCAGGCGCACCGGGATCCGGCACCGGGCGTCGGGTGCCGAGCCGCCAGGAGCGGCCGGTCCGGTGGCCCGTGTGCGGGCCGTGCCCGGCCGGCGGCACGATCACGCCTCCGGCCGGGCACGGGAGCCTGCGTCAGCCGTTCAGCGCCTGACGGAGGGCGGCGGTCGTCTTAGCGACGGCGTCCTTGGCGGACGGTGTGTCGCGCAGGGCGTTGAGCATCATGAAGTCGTGCACCGTGTGCGGGTAGTGGTGGTGCTGGACGTTGACACCCGCGGCGCGCAGCTTGCCGATGTAGGTCTTGGCCCCGTCGAGCAGGACGTCGGAGTCGGTGACGACGACCGCGGGGGGCAGGCCGCGCAGCTGCGCGGTGGTGGCCTTGTCGGGCGAGGCCAGCGGGTTGTCGCGGTCGGCGGCGTTGGGGGCGTACTTGTCCCAGAACCATTTCATGTTGGCGCGGGTGAGCCAGCAGTTCTCCTGGAACCGCTTGTAGGAGGCGGTGTCGAAGTCGGCCTCCGTGACGGGGTACAGCAGGACCTGCTGGCGGAAGGTCACTCCGCCGCGCTGCTTGGCCATCATGGTGACGGCCGCCGTCATGTCGCCGCCGACGGAGTCGCCGGCGACGGCGAGGCGCTTGCCGTCGATGCCGATCTCCTTGCCGTGCCGGGCCACCCACGTGGAGGCGGCGTACGCCTGCTCGATGGCGACGGGGAAGCGGGCTTCGGGGGAGGGCGTGTAGTTGACGAAGACGACCGCCGCGCGGGCCCCGTTCGCGAGCTGGCGCACCAGGCGGTCGTGGGTCTTCGCGTTGCCGAGGACCCAGCCGCCACCGTGGATGTAGACGAGGCCGGGGAGGGTCCCCTTGACTCCGGCGGGACGGACGATGCGCAGGGACACCCGTCCGGTGGGTCCGCCGTCGACGGTCTTCTCGGTGATGTCGGCGGGGAGTTCGGGCACGGGGCCGGCCTGGAGCTTGTCGAGGACCTTGCGGGCCTGCTGGGGCGTCTGCTCGAACAGCGGCTTGCCGCCCTGGTGGGCGAGCTGGTTGAGGAAGGACTGGGTGGTGCGGTCGAGCGAGACGGAGGGCATCCCGCAGGGAACGTTGCCGTTGGACGTGTCGCCGTCGCTCGTGCCGCCGCCGGTGATGAGTGATGCCGGAAGGGCGGACGCGGTGCCGGGCGCGGCGCAGTAGCCGGTCAGGACCGCGCCTGCGGCCACGGTCGCCGCCACTGCGGACAGGGTCCTGCGGCGGGCGTGTCCGTCGGTTGCACGCATCAACTTCTCCTTTTGGGTGAATTTTCCCCCCTTCGCATACCGTTGCGGGCGGCTTCCTCCGCTGCCCGGCAACCGTGCCGTTCGGGTGATCGGGGCCCGCTGTCGGGGTGACAGCCGGGGTGAACCGGTTTCAGTCCGCCCGAGCCGGTTCCTGCTGTTGCTCCCGCTTTTCATCGATCCGCGCCCGCAGGATGTCGCCGTTGAGGGGATGGCCCTGCCCGTGCCCGGAACACCGGGCGGCACGTGTGGAACGCCCGGATTGCCGCCTCACGGCCGAGCCCGGATAGTGGGGAGAGGACGAGGAGCGGCACCGTCGTCGTGGACGCAGTCGTGTGTGTGTCCTCGCCCGCCGACGGTACGTGCCCCGGCCGGCCCAAGACTCCGCCGTCCCCTGTTGCCGCCACTGTCGTTCGCGCGGAGTTCCCTGTCACCGTGGAGGAGTCCGTCATGGCCGACCCCGTGTCCACCACCGGTTCCGGCACTCCACCCGCTTCCAGGAGCGGCACCCGGCCGGCCGGCGGGTCGAGACGGCGGAAAGGGTACGCGCCGCCTACGCCCCGCACGCGGGCGACGACGACTTCTCCCAGCCCGGCCGCCTGGTCCGCGAGGTCATGGACGACGCCCGGCCCGACCGGCTCGTCGGCACCGTCACCCGCCGTCTGCGCAGGCGGCGTCTCCACCGCCGTACGCGAGCAAGCCCTCCAGCACCGGTGGAAGAACATCGACGCGACGACCGGCAGCCGCATCGCCGACACCTTCGCCTGAACCGTCCCCCACCGCCTCCCGGCCCGCACCTCGCCGGAGGCACCCCGAGAACCCGTCACCGAGAGGACCCGACCATGCCGGTGTGCACCACCCGCGACGGAACCGACATCTTCTACAAGGACTGGGGCCAGGGCCGCCCGGTCGTGTTCATCCACGGCTGGCCGCTCAACGGCGACGCCTGGCAGGACCAGCTCAAGGCCGTCGCCGACGCCGGATTCCGCGGCATCGCCCACGACCGCCGCGGCCACGGCCGCTCCACGCCCGTCTGGGACGGCTACGACTTCGACACCTTCGCCGACGACCTCGACGACCTGATCAACCACCTCGACCTGACCGACGTGACGCTGGTCGCGCACTCCATGGGTGGCGGCGAACTCGCCCGTTACATCGGCCGTCACGGCACCGGGCGCCTGCGCTCGGCGGTACTGCTGTCGGCGGTCCCGCCCATCATGGTGAAGTCCGACGACAACCCCGAAGGCGTCCCGGACGAGGTGTTCGAGCAGATCAAGAACGGCATCCTCAACGAACGCTCGCAGTTCTGGAAGGACACCGCGGAGGGCTTCTTCTCCGCCAACCGGCCCGGCAACAAGGTCACACAGGGCAACAAGGACGCCTTCTGGTACATGGCCATGGCCCAGACCATCGAGGGCGGCGTACGCTGCGTGGACGCCTTCGCCTACACGAACTTCACCGACGACCTCAAGAAGTTCGACATCCCCACCCTCGTCGTCCACGGCGACGACGACCAGGTCGTCCCCATCGACGCCACTGGCCGCAAGTCCGCCGAGATCATCGCCGACGCCGAACTCAAGGTGTACGAGGGCGGCTCCCACGGCATCGCCATGGTGCCCGGCGACAAGGAGCGCTTCAACCAGGACCTGATCGAGTTCCTCGGCCGCTGACCGGCACGGGCCCGAACGGCGTGTCCGGTGCTCCCCGCGGGGGGCACCGGACACACGCGTGACCAGGACCCTGCAGCCGGGGCGACCCGCACCGCAACGGCGTCTGACGTATCCGTAGCGGACCGCACGGCGGATTGGTCCCGGATCTTTTCTCACCCGATCAGGTCTGGGACCAATCCGCCCGGCGGGCGGAACCGGATTCCCCCCGTGAGGAACGAAGAGAGGGATCAGCGAGCACGGCCGGCCTGGTCACGTGTGGCGTTGGGTGCGCTGAGCGGGGCGCTGGCCGGCTTCGCCGCGCTGGCGGTGGCCGAACTGGTCGCGGCTCAGGTGCGTCCGCAGTCCGGTCCGGTCATCGCGGTGGGCGGCGCGTCCGTCGACGCGACGCCCACCCCGGTCAAGGACTGGGCGATCCGCCACTTCGGCACCGACGACAAGCTCGTGCTGCAACTCGGCATCCTCGCCGTGCTGACCGTAATGGCCCTGGTGCTGGGCGCGCTGGCGGTCCGGTTCCGGCGGGCCGGAGCCGGCGGTGTCCTTCTCTTCGGAGCCGTCGGGGCGGCGGCCGCCGTCAGCCGGCCCGACTCCACCAGCCTCACCGACGCACTCCCCTCCATGGTAGGGGCCGTTGCCGGAGCGCTGCTCCTGTACGTGCTGGTGGACCGCCTGACCACGGTGAGGCGGTCGGGATCGCCGGTCCCCGGGGCTGTGACCGGACGGGCGGGTGCCGGACTGCCCGCCTCCGCGGGGTGGGACCGGCGGGGATTCGTCCTCGCGGCCGCGTCCACGGCAGCGGCCTCTGCCGCGGTGGGCGCGCTCGGCCGGTCCTTGAACGCCTCGCGCGGCCAGGACGCGATCGCCTCCCGCGGGAAGCTCGTGCTGCCTTCTCCCGGGTCACCGGCGCGTCCGGTACCCGAGAGCGCCGGGTTGCGCGTCCCAGGGATCAGCCCCTTCGTCACCCCGAACGACGATTTCTACCGGGTGGACACCGCGCTCGTGGTGCCCAAGGTGGACGCCACCACCTGGCGGCTGCGGATCCACGGCAAGGGCGTACGCCGTTCCCGCACCTACTCCTTCGACGACCTGCTGCGCAGAGAGCTGATCGAGCGGGACATCACCCTGACCTGTGTCTCCAATGAGGTCGGCGGGCCTTACGCGGGCAATGCCCGGTGGATCGGCGTACGGCTGGCCGATCTGCTCGCCGAGTCCGGGGTCCGGCCGCCGTCCCGGGGAGGTGCGGCGGACCAGCTGGTGTCCCGGTCGGTGGACGGCATGACGATCGGCAGCCCGGTCGAGGACCTCATGGACGGCCGCGACGCGATGCTCGCCCTGGGCATGAACGGGGAGCCGCTGCCTTTCGAACATGGCTTCCCGGTCCGGATGATCGTCCCTGGCCTGTACGGGTTCGTCTCGGCGTGCAAGTGGATCGAAGACATCGAACTCACCACGTTCGATTCCTACGATCCGTACTGGGTCAGGCGCGGCTGGGCCCGCGAAGCCCCGGTCAAGACCTCCTCGCGGATCGACACCCCCAAGCCCTTCGCCCGGCCCACGGCGGGCACGGTCATGGTCGCCGGGGTCGCCTGGGCCCAGCACCGGGGCATCGACAAGGTCGAGGTCCGCGTCGACGACGGCCCCTGGCAGGAAGCCCGCTTGGCCGACGAGGACACCCGCGACACATGGCGCCAGTGGTCGTTTCCCTGGCTGGCCACCGAAGGCGGCCACACCCTCACCGTCCGCGCCACCGACCGCACCGGCGCGATGCAGACCGGCACACGTACCCGCACCGTCCCCGACGGCGCCGGCGGATGGCACTCCGTCGTCGTGAGCGTCGAGTGACCACCCCTTCCCCCCAAGGGCTCCACGCCCTTCCCGAACCACCTTCGCGCATCACCCCCGAGACGCGGCACAGCGCCGCGTGATCCGACAGGAGAACATGATGAACACCCGTATCCGCCGCAGTGCCGGTCTCCTCGCCGCGGCCGTCGTGCTTCCGCTGGCCCTGACCGCCTGTTCCAACGACAGCGGTGACTCGGGCAAGGCCGACTCCTCCGGCAAGGCGTCGGCTCCGGCCACCGAGGGCAGCGACGACATGAGCGGCTCGACGGCTTCCGCGAGCAGCGTGGACCAGCCGTTCGGTCCGGCCTGTTCCGCGGTGCCGGAGAACGGCGCCGGCTCCTTCGACGGCATGGCCAAGGACCCGGTCGCCACCGCCGCCTCGAACAACCCGGCCCTGTCCACCCTGGTGACGGCGGTGAAGAAGGCCGGTCTGGTCGACACCCTCAACAACGCTCAGGACATCACCGTGTTCGCCCCGACCGACGATGCCTTCAAGAAGATCCCGAAGGCCACCCTGGACAAGGTCCTGAACGACAAGGCCCAGCTGACGAAGATCCTCACCTACCACGTCGTCGGCAAGAAGCTCACCCCGACCGACCTCCGGAACGGCTCCTTCGACACCTTGGAGAAGTCGAAGGTCACGGCCTCCGGCTCGGGCGAGTCCTACACCGTCAACGACTCCGCCAAGGTCGTCTGCGGCAACGTCAAGACGGCCAACGCGAACGTCTACATCATCGACACCGTCCTGATGCCCAAGAGCTGACACCATCACGAGCAAAGGACGCACGCTCTGACCGGTCGTCCTGACGGGAGCGAATCGGGCGGGGCGCGTCCTCCCGCCCCGGGCATCCGCCGGCCGCCCGACCGGCAGAGCCTGGCGGGTGCCCCCTCAAAAAAGGGCTGGTCCGCAGACCTCAGGGCCTGCGTACCAGCCCTCTGAGCCGGCCGTTCGCCCGCCCGGGGAGGGGGACACCACCATGCGGCAACCGTCCGACCCGACGCCGGACGGACGGGCGGCCCGTGCGGAGGGCCCGCGCCCACGGCCGCCATCGGCGGTGGAGTGGCGGGCCCGACCGCCGCGTACCCGCTGGCTCGCGCACACGACGTCACACCACGAGGCCGACGTCCGGCTCGGGACCTGGTCACGCAGGAGTCGGCGGTGAGCATGCCGGTCCGGTGCGCGGGCCGCGGGCCGGAATACGCCGGTGCCCGCGCTCTCCGCGGACTCTTCGCCCGGCCCCGCGACACCCTGCGCGGGCCGTGCTTGCGCATGCCGGGCGAAATGCCGCGCTTCCACCAGGCCGCCCGGCGTCTGCCGGCGGCGGGCGCCGATGCCCGGCACCTTCCCGGACGGCGCCGTGTTCACGTCGTACTCCCGCGCCCACTTCATGACGCCGGTGGTGTCCGCCGTGTGATCCCGGGCCGCGAAGACCGCCCTCATGCATCCGGTACAGCGAGGTCGGCGGCACGTATGACGCGGTGGTCAGCGTGGAGATGATCGAGTGCCGCGCGGCGGCTCGCCGCTCTTGCCGAGGACGCGCCCGGCGGGCCTCTGCCGGTGCGGCCGCGTACCTGGGACGGCGGTGAGACCGGTCCCGCCGGGCCGTGGAGGACGGACGCGCGGATCGTCACCGGCGCCGAGGCCCGAGCCGTCGACGTGGCCCGAGCCGCCCGTGACGCCGTCACCGCCCGGCTGACGGCCACGCGTCCCGCGAGACGGGGTGCCCGGTTCAGGACGGGATTCCCAGCAGGCCGATGGGCGTGCTGGTCGGCCGCGGCGAGCCACCGGCCGGCTCCACGGTGATCCCGACTCCCGTGGCCCCGCCCACCCGGCCCCGCATCAGCACGCTCTGGTCGACGCGGTCACGGCTCATGAGCCCGGCCGGACGCATCGTCCCGGCGTCGGCGAACCACAACTGGTACACCTTGCCCCGGGGCGGCTCGGCCATGCCCGAAGCCACGAACACGGCCCGGTCACGACGCCCGGAGACCACCAGGGCGCCCGTACCGCCTGCCAGCCGGACCGAACGCGTCTTCGCGTCCGGCGCGGCCAGCACCCTCGCGACCTCATCGGCGTACCGCCCGGCCTCCGCCGCCTGATGGCGGGCCTCCCGAGCGCGCTCGTACTGCCACACCGCCGTACCGCCGAAGGCCGCGGCGGCGGCCACGCAGGCGGCCAGCGCCCAGCGGGTCACGCGGCCACCGTGTGCCACCCGACGCCGGACCCGTTCAACAGCCGGGGTGCCCGGGCCGATCTGCCGCACGGTGGTCACCCGGCGCAGCACCTGCTCGCGCAAGGCGGGCCGGATCGGCACCGCCGAGGCCGACGCCAGCCGGGCGGCCGTCGCGGTGAACTCCGCGACCTCCTGCGCGCACGAGGAACAGGCCGCCAGGTGGCTTTCGAAGGCGGCAAGCTCGTCGTCGGGCAGGGCGTGCAGCGCGTAGGCGCCCGTCAGCGTGTGCAGGTCGGTCGTGGTCATGCCGCCACCCCCAGGCAGTCGCGGAGCCGGATGAGGCCGTCGCGCAGCCGGGTCTTCACCGTGCCCAGCGGCAGCGCGAGGGCCTCGGCGACCTGCCGGTACGTCAGGCCGCGGTAGTAGGCGAGCGTGACCGCCTGCCGTTGCAGCTCGGTCAGGGTGCGCAGGCAGCGCCGTACCTGCTCCTGCTCCAGCCGGGTCTCCACCTGTTCGGTGACCTGATCGTAGGCGGGCGTCCGGTCCAGCAGCGCGGCCTTGGCATCACGGGCGGCGGCCGCCTCGACCGACCGGACCCGGTCCACCGCGCGTCGGTGCGCCAGCGTCAGGATCCAGTTCAGTGCCGTACCACGTTCGGGCCGGTAGCGCGGGGCGGTGCGCCACACCTCGACGAGAACATCCTGAGCCACCTCCTCCGACTGCGCCAGGTCGCGCAGCACCGCACGGACCACGCCGAGCACGGAGCCGGCCACCGTGTCGTAGACCGCGGCGAACGCCTCCCGATCTCCGAGGGCCACCTCGTGCACCAACTGCTGCAGGTCGGGCTTCGATGACGGATGGGCGCCGATGTAGACGGCTTCCTTCACAACGGTTCTCCCTGGGGATGACGGTCCGGAACGTTCCCTGTAATCCGAGGCCGCACGGCCGGCGGATTGGTCCCGTGTCGGTGCCGCGGATGCCGTCCCGGACCTGCCGAGCGCGGACGTACACAACTGCTACGCCCGCTGCTTCCCCTCGGGCAGGGACTCGACTCCTAGTGGGGCGCGCTCGGCAAGCACGGCAGCCCGAGGGCAAGAACCCCGTCGGCGCGCATCCAGGGGACTGCACCGAGGCCCCGCGACGGAATCAGACAGTGAGGACGAGCTTGCCCTGGAGGTGACCGCCGTCGAGCAGCCGGTGCGCGTCGGCGACACGCTCGAACGGGAACGTCTCCTGCACGTGGACCCGGAGCCTGCCCTCTTCGACGAGTTCGACGAGACGTCGCAGGGCGACCGGGTCGGGGTCGACCGCGATGCCGCTGAAGCGCATGCCGGCCGCCTCGTACAGGGCAGCGAGCTCCTGATCCTCCTCGGCGACCGCCGTCACCAGGTGACCGCCTGGACGGAGCACTCCGAGCGACCGTTCGACGGTGTCGCCGCCGACCGTGTCGAGTACGACGTCGATGTCGCGGACCGCCTCGGCGAAGTCGACCGCCGTGTAGTCGATCACCTCGTCGGCGCCGAACCCCTCGACGAACTTCCGCTTGCTCCCGCCGGCGGTCGTGATCACGTGCGCGCCGAGCGCCTTCGCGATCTGGATCGCGACGTGGCCGACCCCGCCCCCACCGCCGTGGACCAGGACGCGGTCGCCCTCGCTGACGCCGCCGAGATCGACGAGACCCTGCCACGCCGTCAGCCCGACGACCGGCAGTGCCGACGCCTCGACGTGCGAGAGCGACGCCGGCTTGCGCGCCAGGTGCAACGCAGGCGCCGACACGACCTCGGCGTACGCGCTCGCCGCCCGCGGGAACAGCGGCATCCCGAACACCTCGTCGCCGGGCTTGAACCGCCACGTTTGCGGCGCCTCCTCGACCACGCCGCTGATGTCCCAGCCGAGAGTGAACGGCGGCCGGCCGATCAGCGGGAACTCGCCCGCGCGCAGGCGCGCCTCCAGCGGGTTCAGCCCGATCGCCTTGACGCGGACGAGGACCTCGCCCGGAAGGGGCTGGGGCTCGGGCGTGTCCACGATGGTGAGCACCTCGGGACCGCCGAGTGACTGCTGGGTGACGACTCGCATGACTCTCCTGGTTTTCGAAGGGGAGGGAGCCCAGGCTAGGTTTCCGACAGGAACCAGCAGGTACCTCAGGCGCGGGTACCTTTGGCCGCATGAGCGCTTTCTGCCCCGGTGGTCTCTTTCTCGCCGACTGCCCGGCGCGTCTGGCGGTCGAGCTCATCGCCGACAAGTGGACGGTGGTCGTGCTCGCCGGTCTCAGCAGGGGCCCGGTGCGCCATGGCGAGCTGGTCGAGTTGATCGGTGGCATCTCCCGCAAGATGCTCACCCAGACGCTCCGACGGCTGGAGGCGCACGGACTCGTCCGCCGTCACGCCTACGCCGAGGTCCCGCCCCGCGTCGAGTACGAGCTCACACCGCTCGGGGCGACGCTGATCGAACCGATCCATACGCTGACCGAGTGGGCGAGGGCGAACGGCGAGGCGGTGCTGGACGCACTCGACGCCGGTCCCGAGCCGGTCGCCCATGGCGACTGAGGCCCCGCTGGGGCGGTGACCTGCTGACGGTCCGTAGGCGCGGGCCGGTCGTGGGCGCAACCGAAGCCGGTATTCCGCCGGAGCCGGTCCTGCGTGATGAGATAGCCGTGGCCGTGTCGACGATCAGGAAGTCCGCCGGCGACCGCATGCCCTGACCTTTGCCGTCCAGCCAGACGGGAGCCGACGACCAGGAGGCCCTTGACGGTCCGATAGGGCGGGACATCGACCGCGACCGCCTGGCGACAGGCGGCCCCCGTCGGCCATGGCGACGCGTCTTCCCTCGGCCGGCTGCGTCGGCGGCCCCGCGCCGTCTCAGCCTGCGGTGAAGGTGAAGGCCTGGCCGGAGCCTCCGGTGCATGTGGCCTGCACGGCCTCGGCGCCGTCCGTGGCCGGGGGGAGGAAGCCCACGCACAGGTCGCTGTGCAGTGGCCGGAGCCGGAAACCGCCGCCGGAGGCTTCCAGACGGAACGTCTGGCTGTCGCTGTCCGCACAGGGTCTGGGGGAGAGCAGGGCGCCGGGAAACGTGGAGCCGTCGTCGACGGCAAGGCAGCCGACACCCTTGTCGGCGTCGGGGTGGTGCCACTGGATGCGGTAGTTCCGCCCGCCCAGCCTCTGAAGATAGACGCGGGGCAGCGGGGCGTCGGCACAGGAGTGCTGGACGGCGATCTCCCGGTCGGTGCGCCCGTTGCGTTCGCGGCCCTCGGTCAGACACAGGGAGGCGGAGGAGGCGGGGTGGATGCTGGTCCAGCCGGTGGCCGGCAGTCGGGCGGGAACCGGTGTCCGTGCGGCGGCGGGTGGGGCACTGGAGCGGGAGGCTGTTTTCTCCTCGTGCTCGTCCGGGGCCTCGGCGGTGACCGAACGTCTTGCGGTGGGGGAGGAGGTGGGCTGCTCGGGCTCCGTGCGGGGCGCGGTGCTCGACGGCGGGGCGCTTGAGGACGCGCTGTCCGCGCGGTTGTCGTCGGCGCGGTCGTCGTGGGGCCAGAGCGCGAGAGTCAGGACTCCGGCGACGGTCAGGGCGGTGATCGCGACCAGCGGCCCGTGCCGTTGCCAGTTCGACTGAGCGCGCGGGGGGCTGGAGCCGTCACCGGCCGGCCCGGAGTCCGCTTCGCCGACCGGACCGGTGTCCGGGGTCCGCTCCTCGTCGGGGGCTTCCTCGTCGCCCCGCGGTGTTCCCGGTGGGGTGTCGGCGTCGGTCGGAACCGCGGTCTGCGAGGCCTTTGCAGGTGCGGGGGGTGGGACCCCGACGGGGGAGACGGACAGGCGTCGGCGGGCGCCGAGCCAGGCGGACACCGTGTCGTCGTCGGCGCCGCAGGCCCGTACGTAGGCGGCCAGGAGCTCCTCGCGGGGAAGATGATTCCGGCTGAGGGCGGTGGAGATCGTCGCGCGGGGCAGGACGTCGCCCGCCTCGGCGGCGTTGCGCTCCAGCTGCCGGTAGCTCAGGTCCGCCCAGCGGCGTAACTGCCGCATCAGTTCCACGAACTCCGCAGGGCTGTGCGCCGCTGCCGGATCGGGCCCCCGTTCCATCACCGCTCCCTTGGCTCGTGACTACCAAGGAAGCTTAGAGACCGTTGCTCCGTCCACCAGTGCCGTTACCCAACGTTGTCCGGCCGAGTTCCGCGGCGGGGTGCCTTCAGCCGCCTGACCCCACGTCAGTTGCACTGTTTCGCACCGTTCATCACCGTTATGCGGCGGTAGCCGACGACGCTGCCGGGGGCGGGGGTGGGTGGCCATGCGCGTCGTTGGCCCCGTTCACCGGTGCCGCGTTGCTTCCGGCCCGTTCGCGGTGTCCCAAGCGGCGGCGGAATCAAGCCGGACATCACCGCTGACCAGGAGAGACGTACCTGGACTGTCTCGGACACCCCAGGCCGTTGCCGAGCGCGCCGGACGCCCCGAGGCTCTTGCTCATCGCCCCGCACCGCCGGGCCGCGCCACGTCGAAGGTGCTGCCCCGCGCGATGTCGGGCCCGCTCTGCCGCTCACCGGTGTCGACGGCCGCAGGCAGGCGAGGAACGCGCCCGGCATGCCCCCCACACAGGCGCCCGGCTGCCCGGCACCCACTCATCCCTTCAGCACAGGAGGAAACAGCATGCGCATCACACGAGCCCGGCGGACCCGTCCCCTGGTGGTCGCGGCCCGCACCGGAACCCTGCTCTCCGACGGCGGCGCCGCAGCCGTCTCGGGCGGCCTGTTCTCCGCCGCCACCTCGGGGAAGCCCGCCGACACCCTCGCCAACGCCGCGGCCGCCCGGAAGCTCGGCGTCATTGCGGGCGGCACGGAGCAGGGGACCGACTCCGGCAAGGCGCCCTGGGGCAACAGCGCGGCCACACCGCAGATCCGTGTCAAGCCCCTCCCTGTCGTCGGCGCCCTCGTCACGAAGGCACGCCGCTGCCGGTGGCGGGATCGGCCCGGCCAGACCGTCGGACCCAACGGATCCAACGCGGCCCGACCTCGGCCTGCGCGTCCGACCGGCCATCGCCGACCGGGGGCGGCCGGCGGGCCCGGACCACGTCGTTGAGGGACCAGCCAGGGCGGCACCCTCACCGTCAGCCCGCTCCCACCCGTCTCACGAAGCACCGTCCACCGCCGCATCGAGCGGCCGGCCGGCGCCCGGACACCGGTTCCGCCCCGAACGGGCCCGTGACCGCTCGGCCGTTCCGTTCCGGCCTCTCGGCTGAGGCACCGTTGACCCGGCCGAACACTCCGTCCGGTCTCCCCGGCCCCGGACGGAGTGCTCAGGGCGGCACGGGCTGCGCGGCCACGTCGTCGGCCTCAGCCCTCGCGGCCCCCCGGAACCGAGGGGGCAGGGCCTGCCGGACCGGCGCCGGCGGCGACGGCACGGCACGCGAGTTGCAGGGCGAGGCGTACCTCCGGATCGGCGAGGTCGGCGCCGGTGAGTTCGGTGACCCGGCGGATCCGGGCACCGACGGCGTTGCGGTGCAGATGCAGGGCCTCGGCGGCACGAGCGGGCGAGTTGTTGTGGTCCAGGTACGCCTGGAGGGTGCGCACCAGCGGCCCGGCCCGTTCCGGGCCGAGGGCCAGCACCGGTGCGAGGAGCTCGCCGACCGCCTCCCGGGCCGAGTCGGACGCGTACCACTCGGTGAGCATGCGGTCCAGGCCGGCCGCGTCGTGGACCACCACCGGTGCGTCCGGTTCCCGCAGCAGCGCGGCCGCCGCCTCGCGGGCGGTGGCCCGGATGCCCAGCACGCCGCGGTGGGCGCCGCCGACACCGCAGCGCAGGGCCGCGGGATGGTCGCGCTCCAGGCGGCCGGCCAGCCGGCGCACGTCGTCGCCCAGCCGCCGGCGATCCTCGGCGCCCGGCCCGGCTTGCCAGGTGGCGAGCAGGATCAGCGCCTCGTCGGCGAGGGCGGCGTTCCAGCGAACGGCCGTGGTTCCGGCCGGGGCGCTCGCCTCGGTGCCGCCTGCCGACCAGTCCCGCAACAGGGTGAGGGCTTCCGACATGACCGGTTCGAGGACCTCGTAGCGCTCGCCGGGCGCCCCCGTCTCGAGGCGCAGTGCGATGTGGTGACCGTCCACCGGCAGGCCCAGCGCCCGGCCGCGGGCCGCGAGGCGGGCGGTCCGCTCCCGGGGGGCCACCAGGATCTCCGCCAGCAGACGGCCGCGCGAACGCACCGGTACATCTCCGCGGCCGCCGCCCGCCGCGGCCAGCGCCGCCATCGCCAGCACGGACCGCACCGCCTGCCCGGTGTGACCGCCGGCGCGCAGCGGGGCGGCGAGCCGTACCTCGCCGTCCGGGCCCGTCGCCGAGGCGCCCGCCTCGCCCGGGCCGGCCAGGCGGACCTCGACCGGCACGCCCAGCGCCCGCGCGGCGACCCGGGCCGCGCCCGCCGGGTCCCCCGCCACGCCGGGCAGTGCGGCGGCCGCGGCGGACACCCGGGCGAGCGCGTCGGCAGCGTCTCCGGCCACCGCCCGCTCCACCGCCACCACCAAGGCCGCCAGGTCGCCGTCCGCGGCGAGCAGCGCCACCCGGCCTCGTTCCGCCAGTGCCCGCACGGTCGCCGGCAGCGGCGGCCTGCCGTGGTCAGCGGGAGGGCCGTCCGCCGCCGCGAAGCCGGTCCCCGCCGGGGCGCCCGGTCCGCCGCCCACGTCCGCGGTGCCGTGCCCGCCGGTGAGGACGACGGCTGCCGCGCCCGCGGCGGCGGCCTCGCGCAGGGCGACGTCCAGCAGGAGGCCGGGAACCGGCGCGGTGAGCACGACGAGCGAGCCTCCGGGTACCCGCACGAGGCCCTCGCGCCGCGTCTCCAGGCGGGCACACGTGACGGGGCGGGCGTCCAGGGGGCCCGCCAGGTGGCGCACGTCACGCAGGCCGGGCGCGGAGAGCAGATCGGTGAGGAGGACCATGGCCCCAGTGTGCCCTGCGCACATCCGAGCGCTGAACGGTGTGCTGCGGGACACTGAAAGCGGACGGAATGCTTCCTATGGTTCTTCCCATGGACCTCGACGCCGCGGCGCTCGCCGCCTTCGCCCGGGGCTGCGCCCTGCTGGGTTCGGGGGGCGGCGGCCCCGTCTCGGTGACCCTGCCGGTCGCCGCGCAGGCGCTGGAGGAGTGCGGCCCCGTGCCGGTCGCCGACCCGCGGGACCTGCCCGGTGACGCCCTGGTGATGCCGTTCAGCCTGGTGGGTTCGCCGGCCGTGGCGGCCGAGCGGATCGGTGGCCGCGACGAGCCGGCACGGCTGCGCGACCGGGTGGAGCAGCTCCACGGCCGGCCCGTCGCCGCTGTGCTGAGCAGTGAGATCGGCGGCCTCAACGGGCCCGCCGCCCTCGCCTGGGCCGCCCGGCTCCGGCTGCCGCTGCTGGACGCCGACAGCATGGGCCGGGCCTTCCCACGGATGAACCAGAACGTGCTGGAACTGGCCGGGTTGCGGCCCGGGCCCGCCGTCCTGGTCGACGAGTACGGCCACACCGCGGTCCTCGACCACGTCGACGGCGTCCATCTGGAACTCCTGGTGCGCGGTGTCGTCGACGCGCTCGGCGGCCGCGCCGCCTCCAGCGACTACCCGCTCACCGCGGCCCTGGCGGCCGCGCACGCGGCCACCGGCACCGTGACCCGCGCCCTGGCTCTGGGCCGCGGCGAGGTGCCCGCTCCGCTGCTCACCGGCAAGGTGGCCGACCTGCGTCGGGCGGGCGAGGCCACGCACGTGCTGCTGGAGGGCACCGGTGGCGACGACGGGCGGCTGCTGCGGCTGGAGGCCCGCAGCGAGTTCCTGGCGGTTGTGGAGGACGGCGCCTGCCGTGCCCTGGTGCCCGACGTGATCTCCCTGGTGGACAGCCGCACCGGCTGGGCTCTGCCGGTGGAGGAGGTCCGCTACGGCATGCGGGTGGCGCTGCACGTGCTGCCGGGGGCGCCTGCCTGGTACACCCCGGCGGGACTCTCTCTGGCCGGTCCGGCCGCGTTCGGGCTGACCGGACTGGTCCGCCCGGCCGCCACCGAGTCCGCCGCGGGCACCCGGTGATCCCCGGCAGCGGCGCCCGGTGGGCCGGCATCCGGTCCGTCCGTGCCCGGACCGCGGCACGGGCCGCCCGCACCGGTCCGGCGGCCCGTGCCGCCCGCGCACCCGTCCGCCCCACCGTCACCGCACCCGCCGACGGAGGTGTCCGGTGATCCTCGGCATCGACATCGGTTCCACCAGCACCGACGCGGTGCTGCTCGACGACGGCCGGGTGGTCGCCACGGCGAAGGTCCCGTCCCTGGCCGGTGACCCGGTGGCCTCCTTCCTGGCCGCCGCCCGGGCCGTCCCGGCCGCCGTCCGCGCGGACGTCGGGCAGGTCGCGCTCGGCTTGCGGGCCGCCGCCGGGGCGGTCGCCGCCCGGCGCGGCCTCGGCCGCGTCGGTGTGCTGCGCATCGGCACGGCCGACGCCGTACGGCCGCTGTACGGGTGGCCCGCCGACCT
Organism: Streptomyces sp. NPDC104831; assembly: GCF_055583025.1. Taxonomy (NCBI): domain Bacteria; kingdom Bacillati; phylum Actinomycetota; class Actinomycetes; order Kitasatosporales; family Streptomycetaceae; genus Streptomyces; species Streptomyces sp. NPDC104831. The sequence continues at coordinate 117,156 of NZ_JBVJOT010000003.1, read as the reverse complement.
GCGGGCGGCGGTGCTGGCCGGCGTTGCGGAGGCCAGGGGCGGCGGCGGCCTCGGCCCCGGTGCCGCGGTGCCCCTCGACCGGGACGCGGTGGCACGGTTCGGCGACCGGCTCGCCGGACGCGCCGACGCCTTCGCGGTGAGCGCCGTCTTCGCGCCCGCCGACGGCAGCCAGGAGCGCGAGGCGGCGGAGATCCTGCGGGCCCGCACCGACGTGCCGGTCCTGCTCTCCGGGGAGGTCGGCCCGCTGGGCCTGCTGCACCGGGAGAACGCCACCGTGCTGGACGCCGCCCTCAGTTCCCTCGTCGACGGCATCGCCGGCCGGGTGGAGGAGGCCCTGCCCCGGCTCGGGCTGGCGCCGGGCGCCGCGGTGTTCGTCACCCGGCACGACGGCACCCTCATGACCCTGGACTATCTGCGCCGCCAGCCCGGCCTCAGCCTCGGCTCGGGCCCCGCCTGCACCCTCCGCGGCGCCGGCCTGCTGGCGGGGAGCGAGGACGCCGTGGTCGCCGACATCGGCGCCCGCCGCGCCCGGGTGGGAACCCTCAGCGGCGGCTACCCGCAGGTCTCCGGCACCACCGAACACATCGGCGGCGTCCCCGTCAACCTCCGCTTCCCCGACCTGATCACGGTGGACGCCCGGGCCCACCGCGACCTCGCGGAGGCCGCCGACCGCATGCGCCCGGGCGCCGGGCACTTCCCGCTGATCCTGGTCGGCGGCGGCGCGGACGACGTACCGGACGTGCCGGGTTTTCCCGTCGTGCGGCCGCCGCACGGGGCGGTGGCGGGCGCGTTCGGCGCCGCGGCCAGCCCGGTGGGCGGTCACCACGAGCGGATCGTCCGCCCCGGCACGATTTCCGCCGAGGACGTCCGTGCGGAGGTCCTCGACCTCGCCCGGGCCGGCGCCGTCCGCGCCGGGGCCGATCCGAAACGCCTGTCCACCGTGCTCGAACCCGACCTGCCCGTCCCGTATCTGCCCGGCGCCGTGCTGGTCAGGGCACGGGCCGCGGGACCGCCACTGCCCCTGTGACACCGGCCGCCGAACGCCGTGCGGCCGCCCCTCCCGCCCCTGGCGGCGGCCCATGAACGAGCCGCCGTACACCGCCATCCCCGTAGCGAGGACCAGCATGCCCAGACCACAGGGCACCCCGGAGACGACCGGGGCCCACACCGACGAGGAATACCCGCTGGAGAGGGTGCCGCGCGCGGCCCGCCACTCCTGGTTCGGCGTCGCCGTGCAGCGCTTCGGGCAGCTCTCCGACCTGACCCAGTTCCTGCTCGGTGCCACCCTGGGCGCCGGCCTGTCCTTCTGGGGCGCCTTCTGGGCGTTCACCCTGGGCTCGGTGATCCTGGAGGTCGTCTGCATATTCGTCGGCATCGCCGGCATGCGGGAGGGCCTGTCCACCTCGACACTGGTGCGCTGGACCGGCTTCGGCCGCTACGGCGCCAGCCTGATCGGCCTGGTCATCGCGGTCTCCCTGTTCGGCTGGTTCGGCGTGCAGACCGCGGTGTTCGCCGCCGGCCTGCACCAGTTGGTCGGCGCGGTTCCGATGTGGGCGTGGTGCCTGATCTGCGGGCTGGGCGTCACCGCTCTCGTGCTGCGCGGGTTCCGGGCGATGGGCTGGACCGCGTTCGTCACGGTGCCCGCCTTCCTGGGGCTGGCCGGCTGGGCGATGGGCGTGGAGTTCGCCCGCCACGACATGCTCGATCTGGTCCATGCCCAGCCGTTCGGCGCCCACCTGTCGGTCGCCACCGGCGCCACCATCGTGGCCGGTTCGTACATCGCGGGAGCGATCGTCACCCCGGACATGACCCGCTTCAACCGCAACGCCGGTGACGTCGTCAAGCAGACCGTGATCGGCATCTCGCTCGGCGAGTACGTGCTCGGCCTGGCGGGCGTGCTGCTCGCCTACGCCGTGAAGTCGTCCGACCTGATCGCCATCATCACCTCCTCCTCGGGCGTGGCCGGCGTCATCGTCCTGGTCTCCGCCACCGTCAAGATCAACAACTGGAACCTGTACTCGGCCACCCTGGGCCTGGTCAACGCCGCCGAGGCGCTGCTGCACCTGCGCCTGAACCGGGTCGCCGTGACCGTGGCCCTCGGTGTGCTGGGCTCCGGCGCGGCCGCCGCGGGCATCCTGGACCGGTTCACGACCTTCCTGACCGTGCTGGGAGTCCTCACTCCGCCGGTGGCCGGGATCATGGTCGCCGAGTACTTCGTGGTCAAGCAGTGGCGGCCGCACCTGGACGCGTCCCGTTCCCGCGGCCGGCTGCCGGAGACCGAGCCGGGCTGGGTGCCCGCCACCCTCGCGCTGTGGCTGGTCTCGTCGGTCTTCGGCTGGTTCTGCGACCACTACCAGTGGTGGGGCGTGCCGGCGCTCAACTCCCTGGTCGTGGCGGGCCTCGGCTACGTGGTGCTCGGCCGCCTCGGCCTGGTCCGCTCCTTCGGCGACCGGCCGACCGTGCAGCCCGCCCGGCCCGCCGCCCAGATCGAGGCGGAGGCCGCGACGGCCGCCCAGCACCCGGCCGCCGTCTGACCCGATCGCCGGGGCCGGCCGCCCCGGACCCCCGCCCCACCCGTACGGACGAAGGAACACCATGCGCATCGGCATCGACGTCGGCGGAACCAACACCGACGCCGCGCTCCTCGCGGACGACGACCGCGTCCTCGCCGCCGCCAAGACGCCCACCACCGCGGACGTCACATCCGGCGTCGGCGCCGCGATCCGGGCCCTGAACCCGCCGGTCGGCGACATCACGGCGGTGATGATCGGCACCACGCACTTCCTCAACGCCCTGATCGAGGGTGCCCGGCTCGCCCCGGTCGCCGCCGTGCGGCTCGGCCTGCCCGCCACCGCGGCGCTGCCCCCGATGACGGACTGGCCCGACCGGCAGCGTGCCGCGGTCGGCGGCCACGCCTACCTCTGCCACGGCGGCCGGGAGTTCGACGGCCGGCCGCTCTCCCCGCTCGACGCGGACGAACTGCGCCGAACCGCCGCCGACATCGCGGCCCGCGGGCTGTCGTCGGTCGCGATCTCCTCGGTGTTCTCCCCGGTCGCCGAGGAGGACGAGCGGCGCGCCGCCGAGATCCTCGCCGCGGAACTCGGCCCCGGCACCCGTTTCTCCCTCTCCCACGAGATCGGCCGGGTCGGGCTGCTGGCCCGGGAGAACGCCACCATCGTCAACGCCGCGCTGCGCGACCTCGCCGACCACATCGTGGAGTCGTTCGGGAAGGCGCTGGCCGCGGCGGAGATCACCGCCCCGTTCTTCCTCTCCCAGAACGACGGCACCCTGATGGACGTCGGCCACGCGCGCACCTACCCGGTGGCCACGTTCGCCTCCGGGCCGACCAACTCCATGCGCGGCGCGGCCTTCCTGTCCGGCCTGGCCGACTGCGCCGTCGTCGACGTCGGCGGCACCACCGCGGACATCGGCATCCTCACCGGCGGCTTCCCCCGCGAGGCCGCAGGCGAGTCGGAGGCCGCCGGCATCCGCACCAACTTCCGCATCCCCGACGTCCTCTCGCTCGGCATCGGCGGCGGCTCCCTGGTCGCCGGGGACGGCGAGACCGGGCCGCGCTCCGTCGGTTACCGGCTCACCGAGGAAGCGCTCGTCTTCGGCGGCTCCACCCTCACCGCCACCGACCTGGCCGTCGCCGCGGGCCGCGCCGAGGTGGGCGACCCGGGCCGCGTCGCCCACCTCGACCGGGCCTTCGCCGAGCGCGCCCTGACGCGCATCGCGAGCCGACTCGCGGAGGCCGTCGACCGGATGCGTACCTCCGCAGCGCCGCTGCCGGTGGTGGCCGTCGGCGGCGGCTCGATCCTCGTCCCCGAGACCCTGCCCGGCTTCGACGACGTGCGCCGCCCCGCCAACTTCGGTGTCGCGAACGCGGTCGGCGCCGCCATCGCCCAGGTCGGTGGCGAGGTCGACCGGGTCTTCCGCGTCCGCGAGGGCCACCGCGCGCAGGTGCTCGCCCAAGCCCGCGAGGAGGCCACCGGCCGCGCCCTGGACGCCGGCGCCAAGGACGGCACCGTCCGGATCGTCGACATCGAGGAGGTGCCGCTCGCCTACCTCCCCGGCGGGGCCACCCGGATCCGCGTCAAGGCCGTCGGCGACCTCGACCTGCACCGCATCCAGCACGTCACGAACACCGGAGCCCCGACCCATGCGTGAGATCACCCTCGACAACCTCGACGACATCGCCCGCGGCGCCGGCATCCTCGGCACCGGCGGCGGCGGCGACCCCTACATCGGCAAGCTCCTCGCCCGCGAGGCGATCCGCGCCCACGGACCCGTCACCGTCGTCGGCATCGACGAGGTCCCCGGCGACGCCCTGGTCGTCCCGGTCTCCGGCATGGGCGCCCCGACCGTGCTGCTGGAGCGCGTCCCCAACGGCGGTGAGGAACTGACCGCGTTGCGTGCCCTGGAGAAGCACCTCGGCCGGTCGGCGACCCATCTGGTGCCGATCGAGATCGGCGGTGTCAACTCCATGCTGCCGATCGCCTGCGCCGCGCAGGCCGGGCTGCCGCTCGTCGACGGCGACGCCATGGGCCGTGCCTTCCCCGAGGCGCAGATGGTGCTGCCCGGTCTGATCGGGGTCGCCAACACCCCGATGGCGCTCGCCGACGACAAGGGCAACACGATCGTGGTGGACGCCGTCTCCAACCACGCCGCCGAGCGCATTGCCCGGGCCGTGTGCGTGGAGCTCGGCTGCCAGATCTCCTGCGCCGACACCGTCCTGCGGGGCGACCAGCTCGCCGCCGGCCTGGTGCCCGAGACGCTCACCCTGGCCGAACGGCTCGGCGCCGCCGTCCGCGAGGCCCGCGCGAGGCACGAGGACCCGGTCGCCGCCGCGGTCACGATGCTGCGCGGCATCCGTCTGCTGACCGGCAAGGTCGTCGACGTCTCCCGGCGCACCGAGGGCGGCTTCGCCCGTGGCCGGGCCATCCTGGAGGGCATCGGCGAGGACACCGGCCACACGCTGGAGCTCGGCTTCCAGAACGAGCACCTGCTGGCCGTCCGCGACGGTGTCACCGTCGCCACCACGCCCGACCTGATCTGCGTGCTCGACAGCGAGACCGGCGACCCGGTGACCACCGAGGGCCTGCGGTACGGGCTGCGTGTCTGCGCCCTGGTCGCCCCCTGCGATCCGCGCTGGACCTCCGCGGACGGGCTCGCCCTCGCCGGGCCGCGTTACTTCGGTTACGACACCGACTACCTGCCGTTCGGCAGCGCGCTCTGACTCCGTGATCCGGCGCGCGTGCGGAGGCACCTCCCCGGCCGCCCGGTACGGGCCGGGGCGGGCCCGGGCGGCGCGGCGGGCAACGACGCGACCGCGGGTTCCCGGCCGCGGTGACCCCGGAAGCCGGGTCGGGTCAGGTCGGTGTACAGCAGGTGGTGGTCGCAGTAGGCGGTAGGTCGCACGCGGTACCCGACGGCGGTGATGCCACGCAGGAAGACGTAGCCGAACTGAGCTGCCAGCCGGTGATCGGTTCGCATCCTTCGGAGGTGCTCGGTGCGCCATGGCGTGCCGAGGATTCCGATCCTGTCCTCACATCCCGCCCGTACCGCCGCCGGTGAGGCCCGCGGCCAGCGCCGGGACCCAGAAGACGGCGACGGCCAGGCCGATCGAGGCGGTTCCCACGGCACGGGCCACCAGGCGGCCGGCCGGAGCGAGCTTCTCGGCGGTGATCACGGCGGTCAGACCCACCATGGCCCACAGGTTCATCACACCGTACGCCGCCAGCAGCGCCATCAGTGACCAGCAGCAGCCCAGGCAGAAGGCTCCGTGGTGGGCTCCGGCACGCAGATCGCGCGAGGGTCCCGGGTACGAGGCGTAACGCAGCATCAGCCCGACCGGCGAGCGGCACCTCGCCAGGCAGCGGTCCTTGAAGGGCATGAGCTGGTAGGCGCCACCGATCGTGAACACGGCAGCGGCCACCGCGGTCCCCGCGGCCGCGGGGAGGTCCGCCGCCCCGCCCAGGCCGGCCGCCAGCCCGTACGCCGGCAGCCCGGCCGCAGCCCAGACAAGCAGGTAGGCGGCCGTGAAAACGGCCATGCGCGATGCCCGGTGCGCGGTGATGGTGCGGGCGTACAGCGCGGCGACGGGCGCCGTGGCGGGCAGCATCATCGCGGCCGTCATCAGCGTCCACACGGCGAGGAAAGCGGGCAGGTCCAGGCCCATGGTCCCCGGCATCGCCTGCATGTCGCCCCAGCGCGTCACCACCCAGGCCCAGGCGGCGGCCGCGGCGGCCAGCAGCACTGCGGTGGGGCCCGCCCCGCGGCGGACGGTGGCCGGCGAGCCGCTCACGCGGACCACGTGAAGGGCGCCGAGTGTCCGTTGCCGCCGGAGAAGTCCCAGGACCGGCCGTACACGCCCTGGCCCCTCGCCCGGGTCGACCGGGCGATGGTCAGCGTGCTGTTCACGGGGTGGAACATGCCGGTCAGTCCCATGACCGGACCGCCCTCCCCGAACTGCGGGGCGACCTGATCCTCGATCTCGATGTCCATGGTGCCGCCCACCCGTGCGGAGTGGCGGCGGCCGTCGTCGCGGTAGTCGATGGGAACGCGCTCCACGCCGAGGACCTCGCCGATGAGCGGGGTGAGTGCCGCCATCGGCCCGCCGGCCCGGCCGGAGAAGACCTTGCCCAGCGCCTCCGCCTGGCCGTCGTCGGCCGCAGCGTCGAGGTACAGCGCCACCTGCCACCCGCCCTCGGCCATCACCCGGGGCGCGTCGATGAAGACGGCGACGTTGTGGCCGGAGACGTCCGTGCCGTCCACGGTCCCGCGGTCCACGTGGAACGCGAAGGTCACCTGGCAGCGCTCGTGGTCGGCCGGTGCGGTCAGGCCCGAGGTGGTGCAGGGGCACACCACGTCGCAGTTGCAGCTCTCCAGATACGTGCCGTTCAGATTCCAGGGCATGGCTCTTCGCCTCCCTACGTCCCCCGTGGAGGGGAGGCATCGGGAGGGCCCGTTCCGTCCCGTTGCCGCTCACCTCCAGGCTATTCCCACCGGCGCGGGTGACGCAGATCCGCTGCCCGGCGCCGGTCGGCGCCGGCGGACGGGTCGTCCGGCCGTGCTGTACGAAAGACCGCGACCATGTACCCGGCCGGACTCCGCATCGCTGGCATCTTCCTCTGGCCCGCCCGGCGATCGAGGAGGTCATTCCCACAAAGTCGATATATTGCGTTAGTAAACGGCCGATATGTGGCGCAAACCGGATCCAAAACGTCCGAACGCGCCACCATGGGCGTCCCGACATTCATCTGGGTCCCGGGGTGCAGCGGCGCTCGGGGGTGGGTATTCCCATCGAACTCGGTGTTCGATGAGGTCGACGCGACGGGGGCGGAGCGCATGGGCAGACGGGTCTGGACGGGCAGCGCCGGGGTGGAGGCCGCCGACGCGGTCTTCGCGCTGATGAGACGGCTCATCGACGGCTTCCGGGTGAACCCTCCGGTGACTCCGCTGGTGGTGCTGCAGGCCACCGAGGAGGACGAGACCGGGACCCTCGACCGCCGGGTCGTCCAGGTGGTGGAGTTCGTCCGCCAGAGCCAGCAGCCGCGCGGGCTGATCGCCAAGCGGCTCGACGGCGGGGGCGGCCCGGACCCGTACTCCTCGGCCGTCGACATGGTGCGCCAGCTGTGCGAGCACCCCTGGGACAACGCACGGCAGTCGCAGTACAAACCCTTCGGCTTCCCGCGTTCACGTCTGCTGCGGGCCATCGAGCAGGCCGCGCCCGAGGTCGGCGCCGAGGTGACCACGGTGTGGACGGCGGCTGAGCGCCGCGAGCGCCTGATGCGCCGGCTGGCCGAGCTGCGCTGGCGTCCCGACGGTGGCTCCCCCGGCGAGGAGGGCCGACGCCGTGTCCCGGCCCTCGCGGAGACCGTCGGCGCCGTCGTCAACCCCTCCGGATTCGTGGGGGCCATGTTCATCGCCTGCCTCAGCGTGCTGCTGGGCGAGGGGGGTTGGCGTACGGCGTTGTGGGGCGGCGCCCTGGCACTGACGGTCTTCGGCCTGGTGCACCTGCTCGCGCGCAGCGCGCCGCCGCTGCTGTGGCTGCGCCGGGCCACCCGCTGGTTCGCGACGACCACCTTCCTGGCCCCGCTCAGCGACCGGCCGGCCGCCGCCGACTGGTCGCGCTGGCGGCCGGCGAAGTCCTGGGAGACCATCCGGGGCCGTGCCTTCGCCGTCGCCCAGCAGGTGGCCGCGGCACAGGCGGGCGACACGACGGCACGACAGTTACACCTGGAACTACGCGTGCTGGCGCTGCTGGAGGACCTGCGCGAGAACTTCCGCCCGCGGGCGCTGGACCTGCGCCGCCGCAAGCGCACCGTGCCGCCCGTGGTGTATCTGCCCAGGGTCACCGAGGAGGACGGCGGTCTGCTCCTGCTGCGCACCATCAGCGACGTGCGCAGCCGCCGCAGCGAGGTCGACCCGCTGCTCGTGCTGGCCGCGGTCCCGGCGGCCGAACGCCTGCGGCCGCAGGCCCCCGCCGATCCGGAGCCGGCCGCCGCACCGGGCCGGGCCGACACCGAGGAAGATGCCTTCGGAGCGGACGCCAGGTACCAGCGGTGGGTGACCAACCTCAACGCCGGCCAGTCCCCGGGCCGGGCCGCCACCCTGCCGTGGATCCTGTACATCCCGATGCCCGGCGACGAACTGCGCCACCGGCGCTCCGCCCAGCACTCCACCGACCGCATCCGCCGGACGCCCGCCTGGCTCCTGTGGTCCCGCCCCTGCCTCGCCGTGGTCCTCGCCCTGGGCCTGGCCGCGGGCTTCCTCGGCAACCACTACCTCGCCGGACGCTACTGCGAGGGTCGGCTGCTCGGCTCCAACACCGACTCCGGCCGCTACGACGGTCAGTGCGTCGGCGTCGCCACCGGGAACGTGCGGCTCGCGCAGGGCAACACACTGAGTCTGTCCGGCGCCGGCAAGGGCGTCACCTTCGACGCGGTGGAGCGTGCGATCAGGGCCGAGAACGCGGCCATCAGACCGCGCGACGCCCATGTGACGATCGTCTACGCCGGTCCGGTCACCGCCGCCAGGCAGGCCGGCACCCGCAAGGGGCTGGAGGAGATCACGGGGGTGTACCTCTACCAGCACTACGCCAACGTCAGCACCGATCAGCCGACCAAGATCAAGGTGCTGCTCGCCAACGCCGACCAGAACATGCTGCACGTAGTCCCGATGGCCCGGCACATCGCGGACCTGGCGCGCCGCGACCGCTCCGTCGTCGGTGTCGTGGGCATGGGCCGTGACACCACCGAGACCGAGCAGGCCGCCCGCATCCTCAAGGGGGCCGGCCTGCCCGTGGTGAGCACCACCAACTCGGGCAGCCACCTGGCGCGCAGGCTGTCCAACTGGTTCGGGCTGGCCGCCACCGACGAGGAGGAGGCGAACGCCCTGGGGGTCGTCGCCCGTCAGCTGGCGGCCCGGGAGAAGGGTGCCCAGGGCGCCGTGCTGTCCCGGTCGGTCGGCAGCGAGAAGGACTTCTACACCACCGAACAGGCCAGGGTGGGCAAGCGCATGCTGGCCGAAGCGGACTTCGCTCCGGCGCCCTCGAGGACGTACCGACTCAGCGCCGAGGGCGAACCCGAACTGACCACCCCCATCGGCGACATCTGCGGCAGCCGACCCGTGCCGAGAGCCCTCTACTTCGCCGGCCGGGTCGAGGACGTGCCCAACCTGATGTCCCAGCTCGGTTCCACCCCTGGCTGCTCGGGACGCGGCATCACCGTGTTCACCGGCGACGACCTCACCAAGAGCAACTACGAGGAGGGCGAGGCGCTCCGCATCCCCGACGAGGTCACCCTCTACCACTTCGCCCTCGCGCCCATGGACCTCGCGGCGACGACCGGTTTCTACATCGACGCCCACCGCGTCCTCATGGAACTGCTGCCGGCCGGAGCACGGCGGACGGCGCTCGCCGATCCCACCCGGCCCTGGACCGACGCGCTGTTCTCCAACGGGCAGACGGTGCTGTCCTACAGCGCCACGGCCGTCCTGTACCGGGCCGCGCGCAACGGCGACGTCCCGCAGACCGCCGCGGAGACCTGGGCCGACCTGCGCTGGCACCCCGTCCCGAACCTGCCGGTCGGCACGGTCGACTTCACCGGCAGCCGGCCCTACGCCGAACAGCGCGGACACGGTTACGAGATCGTGCGGGTGAGCTACGACGGCGGTCGGGTGCGGTCGGTGAACGTGTGCGGGCGGCCCGCCGGCAGCGTGGCGCCGCTCACCCCGCCCCCCGGCCCCAAGGGGGCCGACCCGCACACGATCTGCCGCCTGCGCTGACCCTGGACCGCTTCGGCGGCTCACGGGCCGGGCGGTGGCTCCGGGGCGGCGCGGTGGAGCGGGCGGAAGAGCCCTGCCCGCGGTGGCCGCCCCCGACGTCACAGATCCCTGCGCATGCACACGCGCGGCCACCGGTCCAGGCCGTGGGCCGCCTCGCGCTCACGGATCTCCCGCAGACCGGGTGTGAGCGTGCTCTCGGCCAGGACCCGGAAGCCGCAGCGCGTGTAGTAAGGGGCGTTCCACGGGATGTCGGCGAACGTGGTGAGGGTCAGGGCGGGCACCTGCCGGCTCCTGGCATGGTCGGCCAGATGCTCCAGCAGGGACCTGCCCACCCCGCGCCGAGCGCTGCCGGGGTGCACCGAAACCTGCTCCACATGGAAATTGCCGTCGACGCGGTCGGCGATCAGGTAGCCGACCGGGGTGCCGGCCGCGTCGACCGCCACCCAGGCCCTCCCGTCGCGCTGGTACCGGGCGAGCGCGTCCAGCGGAAGCGGCTCGTCCTCGGCGATCTCCGGCATGCCTGTCTCGTGGTACCGCTGACCGGCGGCCCTCTCGATGTCCTGGAGAACGGGCAGCTCACTCACGCGAGGGGATCGGATGTCCATGCGCCCATTGTCCGGGACGGGCCGGTCGGGCCGCCGAGCAGGGCGGGAGTTCCCCCTCGGTCCGCTCCTCGGGACCGGCCGTGTCGCCGGACGCCCCGTCCACGGCTGTGAGGGCGGTGGCGTCGGGGAGCCCCGGGCGAACGGTTCGGCCGGTCAGCGCGCGCAGAAGGCGTCCCGCAACGCCTTGTCGGTGTCCGTCTGGTCCCGTTGCGCGGGCAGGTGCCGCCGGACGCCGGCGTGGTCACTCCGGTACACGCGGTTCCGCCGGGACGGGAGCTCGGGGCACCCGGTCGAACCGGCCGAGCAGCGCGGTGAGGAGGACCGCCGTCAGGGTTCCGGCGACGACGCCGCTGCCGAGGATCGTACGGGCCCACTCGGGGAACCCCGCGTACAGCTCCGGGCTGAGCAACGGCAGCAGTCCCACCGTGAGCGCGAGCGCGGCCGTCAGGTTGCCCGTGCCCGGGCCGGACAGGTCGGCTCGGCGGAGCATCTCGACGCCCATGACGGCGATGACGGCGTAGACGACGAGCGCGGAGCCGCCCACGACGGCCTCGGGCATGCCGGCCAGCGCCCGCGACACGGGCGTGGCCAGGCCGACGACGATCAGGAGCACGCCTGCCCCGGCCGTCACGAAGCGGCTGCGGACCCCGGTGAGCCGGCCGATGCCGATGTTCTCGGCGCTGGTGATCATGAGGGATGTGCCGAACAGCCCGCCGGCCAGAGAAACGAGGGCGTCGGCGCGGGCGACGCGCGGAACATCCCGTTCGGGAGCGGGGGTTCGGCCGACGGTCTCACTGTTGAGCACGGTCTGCCCGGTGATCTCGGCCAGCGTGGTGAGGCTGAACACGAGCAGCGGAAGGGCGGCCACGAGGTCGAAGCGCGGTGGACCGAAGGGCAGGAGAGCGGGCAGCGCCAAGCCCTTCCCGGCCGCGGGGGCGAAGGCGCCGAGACCGGTCGTCACGGCCACGACGGTTCCGGCCGCCATCCCGATGAGGACGGAGGTCTGACGCCAGACTCCGCGCAGCAGCACGTACGCGGTGACGGTCGCCGCGACCGTGAACGCGGCCAGGAGCACCGCGCGCGGCTCGCCCCTGCCGTCCGGGCCGGTGACGAGCCGGGCGGCGACGCGGATCATCGCGATCCCGATGAGCAGGACGGTCACGCCCATGACCAGCGGTGGGAAGAGCCGTACGACACGGGTGTACAGGGGCAGTACGGCGAGCAGCAGCGCTGCCGCCAGGAGGACGGAACCGGTGGCGGTCGGCGCGCCGTGTTCCTGGGCGATCTGGAGGAACAGCGCCGTCGCGGCACCGCCGGGCAGCATGACGAACGGCAGGCGGCCACCGATCCGCCACACCCCGAGGGACTGGAGCAGGGCGCCCGCGCCGCACAGCAGCAGGACGGCGCTCAGCAGCGAGGCCGTCGCACCGGGCGGCATCCGCAGGGTGCCGGCGACGAGGAAGACGGTGGAGACGGGGGCGGCGATCATCGCCAGGACGTGCTGGGCGGCGAGCGGCACGAGCCGTCGCAACGGCACCCGGGCGTCGACGGCTTCGGTGGAACGGGGGACAGGAGGGGCCGGGGTGCTCGTCATGCCGTCACGTCCAGCCACGGGATGTCGGCCGCCGTGTAACGGTAGGCGCGGAAGACGGCGTTGGGTTCGGACGGGAAGAGGCCCCGGACCTCGCTCTCGCGGTAGCCGGCGAAGTACGGGACGACGTACTCCCAGCACAGGTAGCCGTCCTTCGTCACCTCGAACAACCGCCCGGAGGGAGAGTCGGTCACGAGCGTGTTGCCGTTCGGCAGGCGCTGCGCGGAGCCCATGAAGGGCGCGAAGAAGAACTCGCGGGCCGGGTCGTGGTACTCCCACACGATGTCTCCGCCCGCCCGGTCGATCTCGATGACGCGGGAGTACGGCACGTCGTGGCCGGGCCGGAAGACGCCGTTGTCGAAGACCAGCAGCCGGCCGTCGTCCAGTTCGGTGGGTGCGTGCTGCTGGCTGACCGTGCCGGGGCGGCTGCGCCAGAGGATCTCGCCGGTCTCGCGGCTGATGACGACGACGGCCGACACGCTGCGCAGGCTGGCGAGGATGTTGCCGTCCCGCAGGGGCGTGACACTGTTGACGAGGGGCCAGTGTTCACGGGCGTACGCCTCGTGCAGCGGGAAGGACGCGCGGTCGAGGTGCTCGGCGGCGCGCCAGGACCACAGGAGTTCACCGTCCGGGCCGACCTCCCTGATGGTGTCCGCCCAGACGATGCCGCCCGCGGCTTCGGAGCCGGGGGCTCCGCCCCGTACGGCCGCCGCCTGGGCGCCGGTCAGGGCCTCCAGGGCCGTATAGAGAATCCGGCCGTCTTCGAGGTGGTGGGCGTCGTGGTGCTGGAGGGGGTCGCGATGCTCGCGCAGCACCGTGCCGTCGGGTGCGGCGCGGAGCATGACGCCGCCCCGGTACTTGTGCCACATCGGGAAGAGGGCCTTCTCTCCCGGGAGCACCCCGTTGTAGGCGAGGGTTCCGTCAGCCAGGAGGCGGGCGTGACGGCCGGGCCGGTAGGGGAGGTCCCAGCGGTGGACGGTGCGGCCATGGATGTCGACGAGGTAGACCTCGCCGCTGCCGGTGAGCGGTGCGTAGAGGGTGTAGCCGTCGCACACGGCCGTCTCGTCGAGGGCGATGAGGCCGGTGGGACGCCGGCGGCGTGAGTTCTGGTCGATCGATGGCACGTCGGAACTCCTCATTGTGTCAAAGTTTCTTTGATGAGATCAATCGGCTTTGACAGTAGAGATGTTGTGTGACGGGCGTGTGTCGGCAGTACGAAACCGCCTGCGGCCTCTCGGCGTGTGCCGCGTAAGGTGCCGTCAGGCATCGGCGACCAGCGAGAACGGCGCCGCGGGGCGGGAAGGGACGGGACAACCATGGAGGCCGGGAACACACCTCGGGTCGGCGCTGCCGTACGCCGTCGCCGCCGGGCACTCGATCTGACGCTCGCCGAAGTGGCGCGGCGCAGCGGGCTCTCCTCCCCGTTCCTGAGCCAGATAGAGAACGACCGGGCGCGCCCCAGCATGCGCTCGTTGCAGCGGATCGCGGACGCCCTCGGCACCACGGCGGTACAGCTCCTCGCCGCCTCGGACGAGACCCGCACGGTCGACGTGGTGCGCGCGGGCGACGACAGCGGCCTCGACCGGCAGGCGCGCGTCCGGCCGGTGGTGCGCGGCCGACATCAGCTGCACGCGCTGGAGTTCGTCGGCGAGCACGAGGCGGACCGCGAGTTCCTGCACCGCAACGACGAGTTGATGTACGTGGCGGACGGCTCGGTCGAGGTGGAGGCCGAGGGGCGGATCCACCGGCTGGGGCGCGGGGACACGCTGCTGCTGTCCGGCGGCGTCCGGCACCGCTGGTGCTCCACCGAGCCGGGCGCGCGGGTCCTGGTGGTCGCTGTCGGCGACCACGTGGAGGTGGTCGAGCCCTGACGGGTGACACGGCGCGCCGGTACGCCGGCGTGCCCGGCCCGGCTGGCTACGCCGTGGAGGCCGGGCCCCACGCCTTCGCACGCCTGTCCGGCCCGGTGCTGCTGCCCCCGTTGCACGACGGTACGCCGTTGCCCGGCGCACCCCGTGACCTACGACGCGGTGGCGGACCTGCTGGGCCGCAAGGGCGGCCGGCAGACGTCCGCGTCGTCCCGCCCGACACAGTCCCGCCCGAGAGGCTGGGGAGCGTGGCGGGCGGACGGTCTGAGAACCCGGGGGTTACCGCCACACCTGTGCGGCGACGCGACGGAAGTTGCCGCCCAGAATCGCGGTGACGGCGTCGTCGGGGTATCCGCGGGCGATCAGCGCGTCTTCGACGGTCGGCAGGTCTTCCGGGGGCAGGAAGTCGATCGGCCCCCAGCGGGTGTAGGAGTCGGGGAACAGTTCCGGGCTCTGCCTGAGCATCGCGTTGAAGTCGTCGTGGTCGAACGGGTAGTCGGTCGACACTCCGACGTGTTCGGGGCCGACGAGTTCGACCGCGTAGTCGATGTGCCGTACGAGGGCGTCGAGGGTGGCGTCGTTGGGGCCGAGGAAGATGCCGACGCCGGTGATGCCGACGACCCCGCCCGTGGCGGCGCACTCCCTGGCCTGCTCGTCGGTGATGTTGCGGGGGTGCTCCCACAGCGCGCGCATGCAGGAGTGGCTGTAGATCACCGGCTGTTCGGAGACTCCGCACATGTCCAGCCCGGTGCGGGTCCCGCAGTGAGACCCGTCCGCCACCATGCCGACGGCGTTCATCTCCCTGACCAGCGCCCGGCCGTAGGCGGTGAGCCCCTCGTCGACCGCATCGAGGCAGCCGCCGCCCGCCGCGTTGCGGTTGTTGTAGCTGGGCAGCATCGTGCGGACACCGAGTTCGTAGAACTGCCGCACCCGTTCCAGCCGCCCCGCGAGCGGACCGGAATCCTCCAGGTCGAAGGCCACCGCCACGCTCCCGTCACGGCCGGCGGCGTCGACGTCACCGACGCTCTCTGCCGGCCGCAAGCGGTCATCCGCGGCGATCCGCTCCCGCCAGCTCGTGATCAGACCGGTGACGTCATCCGCGGAATGCGGGACGTAACCCACGTTCACCGACACAAAGCTGCCGCCCGGCCTGCGGTAGCGGGCCAGCTCACCGACATCCGCATGCCGCTCCAAGGGCAGACAGCAGTGCTGCTCCCACAGCAAGCGCGGGCGGCATGGTACTGAATCTGCGTGTGCCATAACAGGGATCGTGCCCATCTCTTCCCACCCCCAGACCGGGCCCCGTCAGCCAGGATTCCTCCGCATTGGCTGGGGTAACCGGCTGAGTCCGGGGGCGGGCCGGGCCCTGTCGGCCTGGTGCCGGAGGCGCGCTCGACCGCGGTGGGACGCACGGCGGCCGGGGCCCTGGTCCGGGCCCCGGCTGTTCAGACATGGCGGGTGGCTTCTCCCTCAGTGGTCGGCGGCACTGCCCCGGACGACGCAGGAGGCGCTGTTCTCCCAGCCCCAGCCGTCGCCGTCGGGGTCGGAGGAGCTGCCGTTCACACAGTAGGGGTAGCCGTTCGGCGCGGTTCCGCCGCCCGTGGAGCCCCCGCCGCCGTAGACGGTGGCGATTCTCGAGGTGGCGCGAATGCCGTCCGCGCCGTTGAACAGGCGTTGACCCCAGGCGGTGAGTGAGCGGGCGTTGAAGTTGTCGACCAGGTCGAGGTACTCGACGCCGCTGCCGTTTCCGCTCCAGGACCAGCCGAGGTAACCCACGCGCAGGGACTGCGCGGTGGCCATGATGGCGTCCTCGTCGGGGTTGCCGTCACTGTGCATGTTGCCGAACTCGCCGACGACGACGGGGAGTCGGTGGTCGACGAAGTAGTTCAGGTAGGCCCGGACCTCGGCGGCGGTGTCGTAGACGCCGTACATGTGGACGGAGAAGACGGTGTTGCGGTCAGGGTCGGCGGCGAACACCGAAGCGGCGTTGTCACGCATCGTATTGGACCAGTCCTGGCCCCAGTTGGGGGCGTCGACCATCAGCATGTTGTTGATACCGGCGTTGCGCAGCTTGACGATGGCCTTCTTGGTGTCCTGCGTCCAGGCGCTGTAACCGTTGTTGCCGTACGGTTCGTTGCCTATGTTGACGACGACATAGTTCTCCTGGCCGACCAGCGCGCTCTTGATGCCGATCCAGTAGTTGGCGGCCTTGTCGAGGGACACGGCGGCCGAGTCCTCGCCGTAGCCGGTCGTATCGTGCACCTCCAGCACGCAGATGACCTTGCCGGCCTTGCAGCGGCTGACGAGGGAGGACACCGTGGCACCGGTCGTCTTCGTCCAGCGGTCGCCGCTGCCGAGCACGACTCGGACGGTGTTGGCGCCGCTGGCCGCTATGTCGGCGATGGAGTTGGTCTTGTCCGGGTACCAGGCGTGTGCGTGGTTGACCCCACGCATCACGAACTCGTTGCCGTTCGCCTCGTAGAGGCGTCCGTTGTTCACCCGCAGACCGGTGGCGGCGGCCTGCGCCTCGCCGACGGAACTGCCGAGTACGGACAGCAGCAGACCGACGACCGCGGTCAGCGCCGCGGCGGCTGTTGCCCGCCGGGCAGTTGCGCGTCTTTGCTGTGCATGTGTCATGTCGCTCCTCAGGGAATGGCGGCGGACGGGGTGGCGGACGGAGGTATCCGCACCCGGTCACCGAAGTGTGACAACGTTGTCCAAAGGTGGCGAAGTGGCAGTGCCGACCGGATAGGCGGATACACGCCGGGCTGCGCCGTGATGGCTCAATGAGAGCACTCTATGTTGCGGTCATGTCAATAGAGACGGCAACTGATTTGTGCTTCTCTCCGGGATGCGTTTCGCTCACTCAGCTAAACCGTTACTAAATTCTTCTTGCGCCTGTCGGGGCTGTTGCCCAACAACTCACCTTGCCTTAAATTGACGCCCGAGGTGGGTGGCGCGGCCGCCCGGAACGCCATTGGGTGAGGTCCCGACAGCCCGGTGTCCGGCCGCTTCATTCCTGGTGGCAGTCCCGACCGTGGGACGAGGCGCCGATTCGGGGGCAGGGCCGTACGGGGAGATCCTCGGCCGTTCCGCAGGTCCTGGAGGACGTCGGTCGGGTCACCTCACGAAGCACGAAGTGCCTGGCAGGGACCGTCGGCCGGACGTGGGCAGAGGCCACCGGAGCCGGCCCGCCAAGGCCGAGCGCCACCCGGCCCGTCATCGGGCGGGCACCCGCGTGTGAGACTCACAGCATGATCCGTACTGCGACCCCCGCCGACATCCCCGTCCTCCACACTCTGATCCGCGAGCTCGCCGAGTACGAAAAGGCACTCGACCAGGCCAGGGCGACGAAGGAGCAACTCACCGAGGCCCTCTTCGGCGAGCGCCCGGCCGCCTACGCACACGTGGCCGAGGACGCCGATGGTGAAGTCGTGGGCTTCGCCCTGTGGTTCCTCAACTTCTCCACCTGGCGGGGTGCGCACGGCATCTACCTGGAGGACCTGTACGTCCGCCCCGGAGCCCGCGGCGGCGGCCACGGCAAGGCCCTGCTGACGGAGCTCGCCCGCATCTGCGTCGCACGCGGTTACGAGCGCCTGGAATGGTCGGTACTGAACTGGAACCGTCCCGCGATCGACTTCTACGAGGCACTGGGCGCCCGTCCCCAGGACGAGTGGGCGGTGTACCGGCTCACGGACCAAGCGCTGACCGCTCTGGGGGGCCAGGGCGGCCGACCGTAACCCTGTCCCCGTACGGGGACGTCCCCGCGCCGGGCCTCGGCCGTCCTCTGCGCGGTCGGGGCCCTGGCCAGGCGGAGGCGATGACGGCGTCCGGGCTGGGTGTACCTGGCCGGCCCAGGCGCCACCCGGACGTGGTGCTGGGCGAACGGAGGCTACGGCCACGTCAAGTACCGTCGCCTCGTCCGGGGATCCCGGCGTGAAGCCGCTGATCGCCCGCCGGGGCACCGAGCACGGCCAGGGCCTGGGCGCGCAACGCCGGGTGGTGGAGCGAGCGAGCATTGGCCCACCTGCACTGGTCCCGCCGTATGCGGATCCGCCGGGAGATCCACGACGACATCCACGAAGCCTTCCTCGCCCTCGGATGCGCACTGATCTGCCGGCGCCGCCTGAACTCCCGGCAGAGGTCCAAGACCGGCACGGCCGACGTTGATGGCCCGGTGGGCGGCCTCAGGCCGGCTTGCGCCACACGGAGACGTGCTTCGTGGAGTCCTGGGTGAACGGGGCCCCGTCCCAGTCCGCGACGCGGCGTTCCAGTTCGAGGCCGGCGATCCGCGCCATCAGGTCGAGCTCGGCCGGCCAGGCGTAGCGGTGCCGGGAGTTCGCGCGGCGGTAGCGGCCGTCGTCGTCGCGGGTGAAGTGGTGCGAGACGAGCATCTGCTCGACCAGGTCGAAGGTGTCGAAACCGAGGTGTTGCGGGGAGACGTCGAACGGCACCGCGACCTGGCCGGGCGGCAGGAGCCGCAGCGGCGGCACACCCAGCTCGATGACGAACCGACCGCCGGGCTCCAGATGCCGTGCGGCGTTGCGGAAGCACTCGACCTGCTCGTCCTGCGTCAGCAGGTTCGTGATGGTGTTGTAGACGAGGTAGACCAGGGTGAACCCGCCGGTGACGACGGTGGTGGCCATGTCCCCGATGGCCACCGGGAGGGTGTCCTCGTCGACCTTGCGCCGCAGTACCGCTGCCATGTGCTCGGACAATTCGATGCCCACCACCGGCACGCCGCGTTCCCGGAGCGGGACTCCCACCCGTCCCGTTCCGATGGCGAACTCCAGCGCCCGGCCCTCTCCGGCGAGCTCGGCGAGGAAGGCGAGGGTCGGTCCGAGAGCGGCCGCCGAGGACCTTTCGGCCTCCTCGGCGTCGTAGCACTCGGCGGTCGCGCGGGTCCACAGTTCACTGCTCGTCACGGGTGGCCACTCTGCCGGGTGCCGAGGGGTGCTGTCGACGCATTTACGTTCCCCGCGGCGCAGCGTGCACCGCCCACGATTCGTCGTCGCCTGGCCAGGGCTTCGGCCGAACCGCCCGGCACCCCGGATCATCGGTCGCGGAGTGGCCCAACCACCCTGGAGTGAGCGCGCGCCGCCGTCAGGGCACGCATCGGGCCGACCAGCGCGCGCTGGTGCGGCGGGAGCTCGCGGCGGCGGTCACCCTCCCGGGTTTGCTGCCCCGTGAGCAGGGTGGTTTGCTGGATTTGGCAACACGAATCGGGGAACCGCTCGCCCCACACCCCGCCTGAGAACTTCATTCCCGCAGACCGCCGTACCTACGCTATCCGACAAGCCTGGGTGTGCGAGGTGTGAAGACGAAACTCGGACATGCCGTAGCAGTCGCAGTCACATCACCCTTGAAGTTCGAAGTGTGCGCAGACGGCGCCATTGCCGTACTGAAATTGCGGGCGACCCTGCTCTACGACGAAAAGGTCGCCGTCAGGCCGAATCTACTGCTTTACGATGGACCACCTTGCAGCAGTAATGACCTTGCCGCCTCGGTCTATCCTTCGAGTCAAGTGATAGCCGGAGGTACGGGCAGGGTGCCGGCACCGTCCCTGCCGCAGATGCGGCCGGCTTCACCACCCAGACCACCGAAGAGGTGAGTTGCCGCAAGCAGTACATCCATCTCATGGACGGGCCGCTGTACCGCGCGGCCCTGGCGCGGTCTCCTCGGCGCACCTGGCCCGCCCCCCTATCCGGCACAGCGCGCCGATCCCGGCGCACATCTACGAGCCCGCCTTGAGCGCGGGCACGCCGACGGCGGGCAGAAGGCGGTCGTGTCGTATCGGGGCGACCAACATGGGCGCGGAAACGGGGAGGCAGCGCGCGGGCCGGGAACCGGGCAGCGGCCGAGCGGCACCGAGGGCGGCGCGGCAGCCGGGCGGCAGCGCGGCGCGTACTCCCGGGCGGTGCGTCGCACGGCGCCGTCTGGACGGGGAACGACCGGGCAGTTACCGGTCGTGCGGGTGCGCAGCGGAACGCGGGCATACCGGCCGGAGGAGGCATTTGCTGGCCGGGCGAACGCAGGCGGGCGGTGGTACGGCGGCGAAACCCCCGCAGACGCGCGGAGCCGCGACAGTGCGGATCAGGGCCCGGGGCACCCGGAGGCGGTACACGACGGCGCCCGCACGGATGGGGGAGCTGTCGTGGGACGGTGCTGCTTGCTGCTCCGGATCGCCGTTTGGCCCCGGGCCGCCGCTCCGCCTGCGTCCACCACCGCTGCGGCCCGCCCACGCCCCACCCTGCCGCCGCGTCACCATGCCGTCTCGTTCGGCCCCGCAGTCCCGCGCCGACGGCCGCGCATCCCGCCTGGCGCGTGCCGGCTCCGCGCACCGGCCGTGGTCGGCGCGTCGTCGACCGGGTCGGCCGGTCTCCGGCATCACGCCGTGGCGGTTGGTCCGAGTCACTACGCTGAGCGCCTTCACACCCCTGGAGGTTCGGTTGGTACGGCTGAGCACGCTCGGACAGGACTTCCGGCAGTTGTGGGGTGCCTACGCGGTCAGCGCAGCGGGCAGTGCCGTCGGCATGGGGGCATTGCCGTTGATTGCCCTCCTGGAGCTGGACTCCTCTGCGTTCCAGGTCTCCTTGCTCGCTGCGTTGTCTGCTGTGGCCAGCGGAGTGATCGCTCTGCCGCTCGGTGTGCGTATCGAGCACCAGTACAAGCGGCCGGTCATGCTCACCGCCGACCTGGCCCGCTGCGTTCTGCTGGCGAGCGTCCCGGTCGCCATGGCTTTCGGCAGACTCACCTACACCCAGCTGTGCGTCGTAGGCGTTCTCCAGACGGCAGCGTCTGTCGCGTTCGACGCGGCGAGTGGCGCGCACCTGAAAGCACTTGTCCCGCCCGAGCACCGCCTTCGTGCCAACAGCCTGTTCGAGACGGCCAACTGGATCAGCGTCAGCGCCGGCCCGCCCGTGGGCGGGCTTCTCGTCGGGACACTGGGCACGGCCTCCACGATGGTGGTCGACGCGCTGTCCTTCCTCGGATCGGCCCTGGGCATCCGCCGTATCCGACAGCCCGAACCCGCGCCACCGGCCCGCGCCGCCACCTCGCACCTGGGCCGCGACATCGCTGCCGGTTGGCAGTACCTCCTGCGGCACCCAGGACTGCGGCCGCTGTTCTTCAACGCGTTGCTCTTCGGTGGATCCATCATGATGACGTCACCACTCATGGCCGTCCTCATGCTGAACGACCTCGGCCTGGCACCGTGGCAGTACGGACTCGCCCTGGGACTGCCGTGCCTGGGCGGCGTGCTGGGCTCACGCTTGGCCCCGCTGCTCACCCAGCGATGTGGGCTGCGCCGCATTCTGTTGCTGTCCGGTGTTGCGCGGACGCTCTGGACGATCCTGCTGCCACTGACGCCCTCCGGGGCCCTCGGCGTGTTCGTCATCGTGGCCGCCGACTTCGGCCTGCTCTTCTCCGCCGGGGTCTTCAACCCGTCGTTCACCACGTATCGCATGGCGGCCACACCGGACGCCTTCATGTCCCGCGTCGGCACATCCTGGTCCGTCGGCTCGAAGGCGTGCCAGGCGGCCTTCGTGATCGCTGGTGGTCTCATCGCCGCCCCAGTGGGGGTCCGCGGTGCCCTGCTCATCGCTGGGCTGCTGTGCCTGGCGAGCGCGCTGCTCCTGCCGTGGCGGAGGGAACGCATCGTCGCGGGGAGGGTTCCGGCGCCCACGACGGAAGCCGCTCCGTCCCCAGCCACGGATAGCCCCTCCGCATAGCGGGCAGTCTGCCCATCGGCCACCGCGTCGCGATGGCGCTGACGGTGACCACGCGCGGTGCGGACGAGCGGCGCACGGCGGGCCAGACCTGGGCGTCGAAGGCGAAGTGGCCGAGGTGATTCGTGCCGACCGTCATCTCGAGGCCGTCGTGGGTGGTCCGTCGCTCGGGCAGGTTCATCACGTCGGCGTTGTTGAAGAGCAGGTCGACCGTCTCGGTCTCGCGATGTGGGTGGCCGCGTCGCGGACGGAGGACAGGTCGGAGAGGTCGAGCACGAGGGTGTCGGTCCGGGCCTGTGGGGGTCGCGGCGCGCACAGCTTCCGCGGCCTGGTCCAGCTTGGCCTGGCTGCGGCCGGCCAGGATGACGCGGGCCCCGTGCCGGGCGAGCGCGCGGGCGGTCTCGATTCCGATCCCGCCGTTCCGCCGGTGATCAGCGCGGTGCGGCCGGTCTGGTCGGGGATGTCGTCGGGAGTGAGGTGCCGAGGGCGTCTGCCGGCGCTGGACTACCCGCACGGCCCGGCCAAGGGTTCGCAACGCACCGTCGGGCACGACAGGCCTTCCGACCGCGCCCGGGGGACCGACCGTACCGGTATCAGTTTTCCGGGGCACAGATGACACTGGCTCACCGGCCGGAGCCGCTTCCCGCCTGACCAGCGTCTGAGAGTGGAGCCCGGCCGCTGCTCCCGCCCGGCTGGGCGTGCGGCCGATCGGCCGTCGATTCCAGGTCAGGACCGTGTGAGGTGGTCTCCATGGTGGGTATCGCGCTGATCACCGCTGGGCAGGTGTACCGCTACTACCTGCGTCAGGTCGTCGTTGGCGACAGCCGCCGACCGGTCCGCAAGCCCCGCGCTCGGCCACAGGAAGAGGCCGGGATCCCGGCCGGGTGAGGGATGGGTCGGGGTCCCGCCGTCCTCGGCCTGGCGGCGGGCGACGTCGTCACCGAGGCGTAGCCGCGCGACCTCTTCGGCACGGGCGGGCACCCGTGCGCCGGCCAGATCTCTGAGGCCGGGTGGGTCCGTTCGTTTTCGGCCATCCCTCAGGTACCGGGAGGCAAGGGACGGGCAGGGGGTAGGCGCGTAGGTATGGATGGCACACGATTGCGGCAAGACAAGCGGAGCCCCCAGGAAGCGCGGGCCCGGGGAACCATGGGAATCTGGCGGTGGGCCAGGTGGGTGGCGCTCGTCCTTGCGATCAGCTGGGCGGTGAACTGGGTCGTCAATCTCGCCCGGGGTGAGGGCGGACGGGATCTGTGGTGGCCTCTGGTCAGTACTGTCATCTGGGCAGGACTGACCGCGTACGGCTTCAGGACCTACCGCCGGATCAAGACAACGACTTTGCCGACCGTCACCGGCCGGCCGCACGCCTGACAGCCCCTCGCCCGGCGCCGCCCTCGGCAGGCCCGCTTCCCGCCTCCTGCCGCTGGAGTCGCCCGCCCCGATCCGGATCGCCGGGAGCTTCTACCCCCAGCCCTCCGGCCAAGCCGGGGACGAGCCGTACAAGCTGCTGGTCAAGGCCCTGTCCCGCTCGGCGAAAGCGGCCGTCGCGAAGTACGCCTGGTCCGGCCGTGAACGCCTCGGGCTGCTGCGGGTTCGCGACGACGTCCTGGTCCTGCACGCCATGCGTCGGCCCCGACGAGATCCGCGCCCACACCCGCCTCCGGCCCCCCGGCCCACGGAGGTCTCCGAGGAGGGCGTCGCCGGCGCCCTCGCCCTCATGGACACCATGAGCGTCGACGACCTGGAAGGCCCTGAGTTCACCGACCGCTGCACCGAGGCGCTCGCCAGATCGTCGAGGCGAAACGGGAGGAGGAGCCGCCGCTCCCCGCGGCCCCCGAGCCGGAGCAGCCCGCCCGGGTGCCGGATCTGATGGCCGCCCTGCAGGAGTCGGTGTCCAAGGCGAAGTCCTTCCGCAGCGGCGCCGGGCCGGCCGACGTGTACGAGCTGCCGCAGCCGAAGAAGAAGACGGACGCGAAGAACCAGTCGGCCAAGCAGGCCGGGGCAAGGAAGACGGCGTGTCGCCGGCCGCGCAGTCCTGAGCCTGGTGCGGCAGAGCGCGGCATCCCGGACCGGCGCCTCCGCCGCGGGCCGGCTCGGAGCGTGTCTTCCCGGCTCGTTGCTCAGCTTGTTCGTTGTGGTCCGGTCCGGCTTCGAGAGTGCGTGACGCGACCCGATCAGACGCTGAGTAGGGTTGTGATCATGGCCAAGGGGATGGAACGGCGAACCAGGGTGGGCCTGGACAGCGGCGTCGAGGACGTGACGCTGTCCATCCTGG
Source organism: Streptomyces sp. NPDC104831 (assembly GCF_055583025.1). NCBI lineage: Bacteria > Bacillati > Actinomycetota > Actinomycetes > Kitasatosporales > Streptomycetaceae > Streptomyces > Streptomyces sp. NPDC104831. The sequence continues at coordinate 92,803 of NZ_JBVJOT010000003.1, read as the reverse complement.
AGTGGCTTGGCGAGCAGGGGGTCGGTGCCATGATCCGGATCGACGCGGAGCGCATGCGCGACGGTCAGCCGGCGTGGACGTTCGCCGCTTCCGGTGGGCCGTTGGACGGTGGGTTGAGGGCCGACGGAGCCTCGGTCGCCGAGTGCATGGGCAGGGCCCTGATTCGATTGCGCGAGGCCGGGCTGGCCGTTCCATTCTGAAGTCCTGTTCCGACTGCGAGCTGATCGTGCTCGGGCTCGCCCTCGGGAGACCGGACACGGGCGAGGCCCGCAGCCGGGCGGCTGCGGGCCAGTGGCGGGAAGGGAGGATGGGGCCTCATCGCGCCGGAGAGCGGCTGATGTCAGAAACTGCAGGTCTGGTAGTTGTAGCCTCCCCGCGAGTCGAGCCGGTACGAGCGGGCCCGGGGCGCCGGCCTCGCCGTCCAGAATGCGATCCGCACCGCACGCACCCCGCCCGCTGCCGCACCAGGCCGGCGCCCGCTGCCGCGCCGTCAAGGAGGGAGGGAGCCTGGGCCCGGCATGACGGCGGATCCGCCACGCATGCTTCGAACTGGACACCGGGGGTACTCCCCGCCCGGTACGACACACACGTAGCGCAGGGAGGTACCTCATGGGCAAGCTGGGAGACATGGCGAACAAGGCCAAGGAGATGGCGAAGGCCCATCCGGACCAGGCCGACAAGGGTGTCGACGGCGTCGAGCGGATGGTCGACGAGCGTACCGGGGACAAGTACGACGCACAGACCGACAAGGCCGCCGACGCCGTGCACCGTTCCTACGGCGGCGGCGAGTGAGGGACCGCTGAACCCGCGGCACCCGGAACCGGGCCCCGGCGTCGATCGCCGGGGCCCGGTTGTGTTCCGGACACGGAGCGGTGGCCAGAGCGCGAACGAAGGGGAAGCGGCCGCCTGACGGGCGTTCTCAGCCGCTGCTCCCACGTTGATCGCGCCACCGACCGCCCCCCTGGGCGCCCGGTCCGGCAGCAGCAGCTCGATCCGCCCCCACTGGGCGTCAGCCACCCCCACGGGGGCGTGAAACACCTGGCGTGTTCCACAGGATCGGGCGCGCTCTCCTGACCGCACTGACGACGGGACCCGACACTGAAAGCGTCGGGTCCCGTCGCGCTGTTGCCAGATCATCGGTGCGCGTGCCGGTGAGGGTGGGATGGTCAGCCGATCTCGATGCCGCTGTTGCCGATGGGCAGGACGGGCAGCGTGACGCCCGCGACGGTGAGTTGGAGGCCGGGCGTGCTGCCGGAGCCGGCCAGGTGCGCGGTGGCCGAGAGGGACAGTGGGAGCGCGCCGGCGACGGTGACGGTGGCGGTGCCGCTGAGCGTGGCGGTGTTCGTACCGGTGGTGCCGCTGGTCACGGGCAGGTCGACGTCGATGGTGGCACCGGCCGCGCCGAGCAGCAGGCTCGGTGGCGCCTCCTGAGCGGTGACACAGGGAACGTTCGATAGGGTTCCGGGGTGCTGGCTGTCCGGTCGGTGCCTTCCTGGGGGGGATGACGAGACGAGGGACATGCCGGAGCAAGCGAGCCCGCCTGTGATAACACCGAGCCGGCCTGTGGCCGCGGCGGTCGAGGCGGCGCGGATGGCGGCGGTGCGCCGTTACGACATTCTCGACACTCCACCGGACGGCGCCTACGACAGGGTCGCGGCGCTGGCGGCACGGTTGTTCGAGGTGCCGGTGGCGACGGTGACGATCGTGGACGAGGACCGGATCTGGTTCAAGGCCGCGCACGGTCTGGAAGGCGTCAGCGAGATCGGCCGCGATCCGGGCCTGTGTGCCTCGGCGGTGCTGACCGATGACACCACCGTCATCCCCGACACGCTGCTGGACCCGGTCGCCTGCTCCAACCCGCTGGTCGCCGGCCCGATGGGAGTCCGGTTCTACGCCGCCGCTCCGATCATCACCGCCGACGGGCACCGGCTGGGCACGGTCAACATCCTCGACACCCGCCCCCGCGAGATCAGCGAGGCCGATGCCTCCACCCTCGGGGACCTGGCCGCGATCGTGCGTGACCAGCTTGAGCTGCGGCTGTCGGCACTGAACGCGGTGCGCGCCGAGCAGGAGCGACGCAAGGCCGAGCAGGAAAGGCGCCAGGCGGAGGAAGAGGCCCGCCGGCGCGCGGAGCGGGACAAGGCGGCCATCGCCGCGTTCGCCTCCACCCTGCAGCGCACCCTGGTGCCCCCGGCACTGCCCGCGGTACCAGGGCTGGAGCTGGCCTGCCATTACAAGACCGCCTCCCCGCAGGAAGTGGGCGGGGACTTCTACGACGTCTTCCCCGTGGACGGGGGCCGGTGGGCGTTCTTCCTGGGCGATGTGTGCGGCAAGGGCGCCGAAGCCGCCTCGATCACCTCACTGACCCGTTACACCCTGCGGGCCGCAGCCCTCGTCGACGCGGACCCCACGGCTGCGCTCAAGGCCCTGAATACCGCGCTGCTGCTGGACGCGGCGGTCGGTACCCGCTTTTGCACCGCCATCTTCGGCCTGCTCGATCCAGCCCGGGACGGCGGTTTCACGGTCACGCTGGCCACCGGCGGTCACCCGCCCGCCTACCACCTCAGCCCCATGGAGGGCGGCGGCGTGCGGGTCGAGGCAGCCCGCGCCCAGGGCGGCATGCTGGTCGGCGCGTTCGCAGAAGCCGCCTTCGCCTCCCGCACCCTGCGCCTGGCACCCGGCGAGGGACTGCTGCTGTACACCGACGGGCTGACCGAGGCCCGAACCGCCGATGGCCGCATGCTCGCCGACACGGGCCTGACCGACTTCCTGGCCCAGCGGCCGGCGCCGGTCAGTGCCGGCGCACTGATCGACGACACCGTCGCGCTCCTGGACACCCTCCCCGACACCGAACGCGACGACGTGGCCTTGCTGGCCCTGTCCGTCCCCACCCCCGATGCTGCTCCCGCCGGCATCACCACCACCGCCCACAGCGCCGCCGCCCCGACCGCCGACACCTCCGTCGGGCAGGAGAACCCACGCCCATGACCGACGCATTCCACATCGACGTCCCCCACACCGACGGCACCCTCGCCGTGATCGCCCTGTCCGGCGAGTTCGACATCACCACCGCACCCGCCGTACGCGGCCGTGCCCTGGAACTCATCGCGAACGGCCACCCTGATCTGGTCGCCGACCTCTCAGGCGTCACCTTCTGCGACTCCTCAGGCCTGGGCGCCCTCATCGGCATCTGGCGCTGCGCCACGGACGCCGACGGCTCCCTGACCCTGGCGGCCATCCCCGACCGGCTCGGGCGCCTGCTCAGCGTCACCGGGATGGACACCTTCCTGCCCGCCTACTCCAGCGCCGACGCCGCTCTCGCCGCACGCCAAGGCAACAGCACCACCACCTGAAACCCATCGCTCGCCATGCGTTGACTGGCCATCACCGCACAACTCGGCGCGCTCCAACGGTGGGGAGTGCGTGACAGAGTCCACAACTCAACGACCGTGCGGTGTGCCGGTCCGCACCCGCCCGCGACGTGCCCCGGCCATCCGGAGCGGCGACGCGCGGCTGCGGACCGGCACGCCGGCCTCTCGCTCGGCCCAGGACACGGCCACCCCATGCCGGGAGCGGGCATCGCGGCGGGTGTCGGCGAGGGAGCTGGTGGATCTTGTCGACCTCCCGCATGGGGGAGCGAGCGGACGTGGTGAAGTGCGGGGCGGCCGCGCGGGCGGCCGCGGCAAGTTCCCTGCGGATGGGTGTGAGGTCTCCGAGGGTGGGACGGGCCGCGTCCTCTGCCGCCCATCCCTGGAGGCAGCGGCCGTGTCCGGCAACGCGCCTGACTGGAGGGTCGTGAAAGCTGCCCTCTGCTGAATCGTGATCTCCAGGCCTCTGTTGTGTAGCTTTTGTGTATGACGGAGGGGGGCAGGACGACCTCGGGATCCTCGCCGTCTCCCGCGCACGTGGGGCAGGATCAGCGCGTGAAAAGCCGTAGATCTCCCTATATGTCCATATGCTGCGTAAATGGGTATCGACTATGAGGCGGTCTTTCAGGCGCTGCCCGGCGCGGTCGCGCTTTTGACGCCCGATCTGGCGTTCGCCGATGCCAACATCGCGTTCTTGCGGCAGGCCGGCCGGACCCGGGAGCAGGTGGTGGGCCGCTACCTTTTCGATGCCTTCCCCGACAACCCGGCCGACCCCGCGGCCTCCGGCGCCCGCAATCTGGAGCTGTCCCTGCGCGCCGTCCTGGCCAACCGCGAGATCGACACGATGGCGCTGCAACGTTACGACGTGGAATCCACCGCGCACCCCGGCCACTGGGAAGAGCGCTACTGGAGCCCGGTCAACGCGCCCGTCTTCGCGCCCGACGGTCACATCGCCCTGATCATCCACCGGGTCGAGGACGTCACCGAAGTGCTGCGCGCCACCAGCCAGCCGGACGGTGGCCGCCAGCTCGAGGCGGAGCTCTTCAGCCGGATGCGGCAACTGCACCAGGTCAATGAACGCCTGCGCCGCGCTCACGCCCGCGAACGCGAGGTCGCCCTCGTCCTCCAGCGTGCCATGCTCCCGGTGCCGGGCCCCGTCGACCACCACGGCGTCGCCGTCCGCTACCGGCCGGCCGTCGGATCCCTCAACGTCTGCGGTGACTGGTACGACCTCGTCAAACTGCACGGGGAAGACAAGATCGCCGTCGCCGTCGGAGACGTCGTAGGCCACGGCCTCGAAGCCGCGGGCGTCATGGGCCAGCTCCGCAGCGCCCTGTCCGCGACCTCCCGTGTCGCCGCCGGGCCTGCGCAAGCCCTCGAAGTCCTCGGCCGCTACGCACACTCCCTCGACGGCGCCGAGTCCACCACCGTGGTGACCGCCTTCATCGACTGGGACCGCCACGTCATCACCTATTCCAGCGCCGGGCACCCTCCGCCGGTCCTGCTGCGCGCAGAGGGCACCACGGCGCTGCTCGACCAGGCGACCGACCCGCCCCTGGACGCCGCCCCGACACCGGCCCCGCGCACACAGGCCGCGATCGCCTTCACCGATGGCGACGTCCTTCTGCTCTACACCGACGGTCTGATCGAACGGCGCCGCCAGGACATCGACGTCGGACTGAGCCGTCTCACTGCATCACTGGTCCGCCACAGAGCAGTCGCTGATCCGGAGTCCCTGGCCGACGCCGTCGTGAACGATCTGCTCCCCGCCGAAGGCGTCAGCGATGACACCGCCTTGGTCGTCGTCCTGCTGTAATTCCAAGCCAGCGGTCATCGCGCAGCACATGTGATGAGCCCTGTGGCCGCTGTTCGATCGCGGGTTGCGGGCCCTCGGTCAGCCCGGCCGAGACCCGGTAGGGGGCCGAGACGATGATCTCGGCTCCGAGCCGAAGGTGACCGACCCCTCGGCGAAGATCGCGCCCACCCGCCTCGTGAGAGAGTGCTTGCCCGCCGTCTGCTCGGCAGAGCGTGAACGTCTGATGATTGTCCTGTCCCAGGACTGGGAGAGGACGAGACTGAAGGCCACGTCGCAGCCGGCCCCGCCCATGGCCGTCCCGGGGTCGGGCAGCGGCCGGCGCGAGGAGACCTTGACGGTCACGGAACACGCGCCTTCTGCCTGCCCTGACGGTCGTATCTCAGCTGCGGCGGTGGCTGCCGTAGCGGGTGGCGGGAGCACGTGTAGACCGCCGTCCCGCCCTCCGCCGGTGACCTCACCTGCTTGGCGAATTGCGCCAGCCGGTCCTTCACTCAGGCGTCGTCAACCGCAATTCGGCGGGCGGCTGCTGGTCGAACAGCGTCAGCTGATCGGCAATCCAAGGATCCATGTGCCGGTGGGTAGCCGCCCGCTCGTTGGCCAAGGCAGGTTTCTGAGTGGACGGCTGCGCGGTGGCCGCTGTTGCGTGGCCACCGGAGCCAAGGAGTGCGACCGCGGTGACCACGGTGGGGACGCTCACGGTCGCAAGGTGCCGCAGCAGCCTTGTCATATCTGACCTCCGGTCTCGTGTAGCGGCGTACCCCAAAAGCGGAGTACATCGTTCCGGTCGGTGCGGCTACCCCAGGCGGCGCGCGGCACACCAGTCGAACGTCGTACCGAGCGTTCGACCTCGCTCTCGAGCTGCAGTGACCGCTGCTCCCGTTCCGGTCATGCGGGGGACGCATTCTTCTCCGGGCCCCGTCGGAGCCAAAGCGCACCCGAACTGGGCGCGCCGCCATCCTCGTCTTCTGCTGTGTTCCGAGCCGGCCGGGGCGAGCAGATGCCGGTGATCATGGCTGGCTGCACAGTGGGTAGGCGCGGTCGACGACCTTAGTACGCCGAGGAACGGAGACCCTGTGCCGATGACACCCCCACCCGCCGGGCCGGATGCGGACGCAAGCACCCAGTTGGCCGCGTCATGGACGGATTGGATGCGAGAACACACCGCTGCGCTGATTGCGATTCCGTTGCGTATCGCCCTGATCGTCGCCGTCCTGGCGGTGCTCCGCTGGGTGGCCAAGCGGGCCATCACCCGGATCGTGCGACATGTGCTGGAACCTGCGTCCGGTGACGCCGGCGCCAGGTCGTCGCGATCGCCCGTGCGGGGGCTTGCTGTACTGCATCGTGACCGGACCCGCGCCCGCCAGCGACGCGAGCAGCGGGCCCGGACGATCGGCTCGGTGCTCAGCAGCACCGTGACGATCATCCTCACTTTGGTCGGTGTCGCCATGGTGTTCCAACAGATCGGCATCGCTTTTGGACCGCTGCTGGCCAGTGCAGGTGTAGTCGGTCTGGCGATCGGCTTCGGTGCACAGAAGCTGGTGGCTGATTACCTGTCCGGGCTCCTCATCATGATCGAGGACCAGTACGGCGTCGGCGATTCCGTCGACCTTGGCGAGGCCGTCGGCGAAGTGGAGCACGTCGGCCTTCGCCTGACACTCGTACGTGACCTCAACGGCGGTCTGTGGCACATCCGCAACGGCGAGATCCTTCGGGTTCGCAACGACAGTCAGGACTGGGCCCGCGCCGTCGTGGACGTCGCTGTGGCCTACGAGGCGAACCTCAACGCCGTCTACCGCGTCCTGGAAGACACCGGACGCGCGCTGCGTGAGGAGCCGGCCTTCGCGGACCTCCTGCTCGAGGACCCCTCGGTGTGGGGCGTGCAGTCCCTGGATGCCGATGGGGTCGTCGTACGCATCGCGGTCAAGACCGTCCCGTCGCAGCAGTGGGCAGTCACCCGTGAACTGCGCCGCCGCGTCAAGGACGCCCTCGATGAGGCGGGCATCGACATCCCCTACCCCCAGCGCACCATCTGGCTGCGCACAGACGACACGACGGGTCCGCTGCCGTCGGCCCGCTGATCCTCCCGGCCGCCGTCGCCCTGCCCGGCCCCGGCTTCCAGGTGAGGCCGGCGCGGCGCGGCGGGGTCTCACCCGCGCGGGCCGCGGCGGCGAGCACCACCGCGTTGCCGGAGCCGGAGCCGACCGCGCCGGCCCGGACGGCCCCGACCTGGCCGCGTTAGGTGCTGCGCGCGGTGCCGTCGTGGAGCAGCGGCAGCGAGCCGAATCGGCTGTGTAGGTCGGGGTCCGTATAACGACCCGGTCCACGATGGAGGTCGGGGGCGGGATGGTTCATTCCGGGACGGGATGCCCCTGTGCCTGTTCCGGGCAGATGCACTGGGATACTGCGGCCATGGATGCTGGGGGGATGGGGAGCGGGCCGCGATCGGACATGGCACCGCCTGCCCGGGCCGGGTCGTCGCATGCTGCGGGCTGGGCGCTGCGTTCTGCGGTGGCAGCGGACATCGAGGTGATCGCGGAGTTGCGGGCCACGGTCATGCGTGCGGACCTGGAACGCCTTGGGCGCTACGACGACCACCGGGTACGGCAGCGGCTGCGGGACTCCTTCTCCCCGCAGTACACGTCGATCATCATGATCGGCCGTGAACTCGCGGGATGCGTCACGGTCCGGCCCGCCGAAGGCAGGCAGTGGCTGGAGCACTTCTACCTTGCTCCGCACTATCAGGGGCGGGGGCTCGGATCCGGTGTGTTGCGCACGGTACTGGAGCGAACGGACGCGCAGGGCATGACCGTGGGCCTGAACGTCTTGCAGGGCAGCGGTGCCCGTCGGCTCTACGAGCGCCATGGATTCGTCGTGGAAGCCGAGGACGATATCGACGTCTTCATGATGCGCCCACCGGGGGCGTTGGCGGACACGAAGGCCTGACCTGCCACGGTGCGCAGCGAGGCGGTGCGGCGGTGCCCTGCCAGGAGGAGATCCGCCGGATGCGTCGGCTGATCGAGAGAGTGGCGGCCGATCTCGGTGGCCTCACCGCAGAGGAACAGGCCCAGGTCGGGCGAGGCCGTCGCCGTCGTACGCCGCAGCCGAGGCGTGGTGCTCGGTATGCCCCGCATCGGCCGGCCCCTGCCCGACGTCCACCGCACAAGGAGCGCATGAGCACCGCCGTGGCCGACGGCCGGCGGGCCGATGGCGAACGCCGTCGCCAGCGCGTGAAGGGCGCCGTTCCTCGCGCCACCCAGGACGGCAGCACGATCGGTGTGAGCGGCACCGCCCGGCAGGCGGGCGCCGACCGCACCTTCCTCCGCCGCCACCGTTACCTGCCCGCCCTCGTCCACGCCGCCGAACTCCGGCCGTCCGCATCGGACTCCGCTTCCGGGCTCCCGGTGCGCAGGCTGTCACCAGGCCCCCAGGGGTGAGCGGGAAGCGGGCCGCGAGGCCGGCCTCCGCCGTGCGCTGGTGGCGCGCCCGCACGGCGGAGTGGTCAGACGGTCTTGACCGTGGTGCCCGCGCCTTCGAGCGCGGCCACGTCGTCGGTGGGTGCGGTGGTGTCGGTGACGAGGGTGTGCAGGAGGGTGGCGGGGCCGACGTAGGCGTAGGCGGTGCGGCCGAATTTGGCACCGTCGGTGGCGACGATGGTGCGGCGGGCCGAGGCGATGCCCGCCTTCTTCACCGCGGCGTCGTCGAGGTCGTAGGCGGTCAGGCCGTCGGCCGCACTCAGCCCGCAGCAGCCGATGACGGCCGTGTCGAAGCGCAGGGCGGCCAGGGAGGCGAGGGTGAGGGGGCCGGTGAGGGCTCCCTCGGCGGCGCGGGGCTGTCCGCCGGGCACGACCAGTGTGGCCCGGCCGGGTGTCTCGCCGAGCAGGTGGATGGCCTGGAGGGACAGCGGCATCACGGTGACGGGCCGCTCGCGCAGGAGGCGGGCGACCTCCAGGCAGGTGGTGCCGCTGTCGAGCAGAACGCTCTCGCCGTCGGCGATGAGCGCGGAGACCTCCGCAGCGATCCGGCGTTTGGCCTCGACCGATTCGTGGGCGCGCAGCGCGAAGGGGGGCTCCTCGCCGCGGAGCAGCAGGGTGCGTGCCCCGCCGCGGACGCGTTCGAGGACGCCCTGGGCGGCGAGGGTGTCGAGGTCGCGGCGGATGGTCATCTCCGAGGCGCCGGTCAGCTCGGCGAGCTCTTGGACCGTGGCGCCGCCGGAGTCCCTGACGACCTTCGCGATCAGTCCGTGCCGGTCTGCGTTGCTCATACCGCGATTGAACACCACCAGACAACAAACAGAAAACCTGTTCATTAATTGGCCTTTTGAACATGACTGCCGTTCGTTACCGTGGGGGCATGGAACGTTCGCTCCGAGCCGCCCGTGTGGCGACCTACGTCTACTTCGTCCTGTGCGGCACCTTGATGGGCACCTGGGTGGTGGCCATCCCCGCGATCGAGGACCGTCTGGGCATCGGCCACGCCGCCCTCGGCGGCCAGTTGGTGCTGCTCGGACTCGGAGCCTTCGTCGGGATGCAGGTGGCCGGCCCCCTGACCGACCGCCTGGGCTCGCGCATCGTGGTCCCCGCCAGCGGCATCCTGTGCGGCGCTGCCCTGGTCCTGCCCGGTCTCGCCCGTGATCCCTGGACGCTGGCCGGCGCACTGCTGGTCTTCGGGTTCTGCAACGGCTGCCTGGACGCGAGCATGAACGCGCACGCCGTGCACGTGGAGAAGGCGTACGGCCGGCCCGTCATGTCGGGCTTCCACGCCACGTTCTCCGTCGGCGGCGTCCTCGCCGCGCTCGTCGCAGCGGGCGCGGCGAGCGCGGGCCTGAACCCGGCCGCGGGCATGGCCGCCATGGCAGCCGTGGGCATCGTGATCGCCCTGGCCTCGGCACGCGCCCTGCTGCCCGCCACTGAGAGCCCCGATGCCTGCTCCGGCTCCGCTACGGAGCCCGATGCGGCACCGACCGCCAGGCGCCGCAGCACCAGGGGGCGGGTCCGGCTGCTGGCCACTCTGGCGCTGATGGTCATGCTGTGCGAGGGCGCCGCCAACGACTGGAGCGCCCTGCACCTCAAGGACGTCCTCGGTGCACCCGCCGGCACGGCCGCCTTCGCGTACGGCACCTTCGCCGCGGCCATGACCCTCGGCCGGCTGCTTGCGGACCGCTTCGTCGCCCGGTTCGGCTCCATGGCGATCCTGCGCCGCGGCGCGGCCACGGCCGCCGCCGGCATCACACTCGTGGCCCTCGGCCCGTGGATGTGGGCCGCTTTCGCCGGCTGGGCACTGTTCGGGCTGGGACTGTCAGGCTGTGTACCGCAGCTGTTCAGCGCGGCCGGGCACGCCGACCCCGCAGCCGCCGGCGCCAACGTCTCCCGCGTTGCCGGACTCGGCTACGTCGGCATGCTCGCCGGCCCCGCTGTCATCGGCTGGCTGACCCACCTCGTCGCCCTGAACCACGCCTTCGTCCTGCTGTCCCTGCTGTGCGCGACCACCGCCGTGGGCGCCCGCGTCCTGCGCACCGGAGCCGTCCGCACCCGCGAGGGCGAGATGGCAGCCGGCGTCCACTGACCGCTTGTGCGGCACGGACCTGACCCCGTGCCGCACAAGCCCCCCAACTCCCCGGTCCGCCGAGGACCGGGAGGCCGAAATCCGCCGCCGTCCCGAAGGAGCCCCTGATGCCCGTGCCCCACACCCAGCCCGCCCGCGGCCGTGTCGGTGTCCTGCTGCCCCGTGACCTCCCCGCCCGTGACCTGGTGCCGTACGCGCGGCGCGCCGAGGAACTGGGTTTCGAGCAGATCTGGGTGGTGGAGGACCTCGGCTGGCGGGGCGGCATCGCCCAGGCCGCCACCGTCCTGGCCGCTACCACGCACATCACCGTCGGCATCGGCATCCTGCCCGCCGGCGCCCGCAACGTGTGCTTCACCGCGATGGAACTGGCCACCCTCGCCCAGCTCCACCCCGGGCGCCTGATCGCCGGCATCGGCCACGGCATGCCCGACTGGATGCGCCGGGCCGGGAACTGGCCCGCCAGCCCACTGACACTGATCAAGGAATACACGACCGCCCTGCGCCTGCTCCTGCGAGGCGAACCCGGGCCCGCGGGCGGCCGCTACGTACGTTGCGAAGGCGTCGTCCTCACCGAGACCCCCATCCCCGAGGCCATCCCGCCGGTCGTCCTGGGCGTGCGCGGCCCCCGCTCACAGCAGGCCGCGGGCGAGGTCGCCGACGGACTCCTCCTGGCCGAACCCGCCGCCCCCGCCTACATCACCGCCTCCCTGCAGCACATGGACGGCAGCGCCGCCTCCGCCGGGGGCGACCTGGAGATCGTCACCTACGACGCAGCGGCCGTCGACGATGACGAGGAGACCGCCCTCACCCGCGTCCGCCCCGGGCTGGAGGCCATCGGCGAGCCGGACTGGGCCGCGCACATCGAGCCCCTGCCCTTCGCTGCCGAGTTGCGCGCACACCGCGCCGCCTGCCCCGACGGCCGCACGTTCGCCGAGACCATGCCCGCCCACTGGGTCCGTGAGCTGAGCGTCGCCGGCACCCCCGACCAGGCCCGCGCGGCGATCGCAGCCCGTCACGCGGCCGGCGCGACCAGCGTCGTCCTCGCCCCCGCCGGCCCCGACCCCCTGGCATCCCTCGGTTCCCTCGCCCGCGCCCTGCCCCACCGCCCCTGACACCCGCCACCGGACCTGGAGGAACCCTCGCCATGTTCCCCCGCCGCCCCATCGTGCTGTTCGACCTCTTCGGCGTCATCGCATGCGAGCAACGCCCAGACGCCATGGACGAAACGGCCGCCCTGAGCGGCGCACCCCGTGCGTGGGCGGCTCTTCAACCGCCCGAACGGCCCCGGAGATACGGACCCTCGGCCCGCAGGGGTGGGAGGGCCGCCGGGACGGGCCGCACGGCAGACCAGCTCCGCGAAACCGCGTGTGCCGCGTCGTCCCCGGACCATAGTGCTCGGGTACGTCCCGCCAGGCCGTCCCGGTCCGGGACCTCCCCACGATCCCGTTCAGGAGGCTGCGGTCGTCCGGCCGTTCCCGCCCTCGCCACGACTCCGGTGCACCGCGCACCACCCCGGGCCGCTGTTCCGGCTGTCCACCGATGTGCCGGTTCGAGCCGTTGGTTGGCTCTTTCCGGCTCTTGGCGGACAGCGCCCCTCGGGAGCCTCACCATAGAAGCACCATCTTTCCGGCCGATCTTGGGGAGACAGCGATGGGTAAGCACGAAAAGCCGCCGGCCGACCCGAGTACGGGTACCCCGCCGCCCGGCAACAGCGACGGACAGGTCCCTCCGCCGCCGCCCAGTACCGGCAAGCGCAAGAAGTAGCAGCACGGTGCTGACGACCGCATCCGGCATCGACAGGCTGCGGCGATCGCTGGCCGCCGCCATGGAGCAGCGGGGCGACTGGCCCGAGCGGTCCCCCTGGATCCGTGAGGCCGTCGATGCCCTGCCCCGGCACCGGTTCGCCTCGGACCGCGTGTGGCGGTGGGACGGGCACGCCTATGTGCCGGTGGACCAGCGCAGCGATCCGGCCGGCTGGGCGAGGGAGGTGTATCCGGGCCCCGACACGGCGACCGTCACCGAGGTCACCGACGGGCTGCCGACATCCAGCCTGTCCAGTCAGGCCGTCGTGGTCGACATGCTGGACTCCCTGCTCCTGGAACCCGGCCATCGCGTCCTGGAGCTGGGAACGGGCAGCGGATGGAACGCGGCCCTGCTCAGCCGGCGGGCCGGCCCCGGTCGCACCGTCAGCGTCGAGGCGAACCGCGGCCTGGCACAGGCGGCACGCCGGGCACTGGCCGCAGCCGGACTCACCGCGCACGTCGAAGTCGGTGACGGAAACCAGGGATGGGGCCCCGCAGCACCCTACGACCGGGTCATAGCCACCTACGCCGTCGAGCGGATCCCGTGGCCCTGGATCGCACAGGCCCGGCCGGGTGGACGCATCGTCACCCCCTGGGGCCGGCTGGGACACGTCGCCCTTACGGTCGCCGACGACGGCAGGTCCGCGACAGGCTGGGTCCAGGGCCTGGCCCAGTTCATGCCCGACCGCGGCGCGCTGCGCCGCGAACCGGACTTCACACAGGTACGCGCCCGCAGCGAACCGGCCGAGGAGCGCCCCTTCCTCCGCGATCTCACCCCGCTCCAGGACAACGCACACCTGCGGTTCGCGCTGCGCGTCGTCCTGCCTCACCTGAGGACCACGCTCGCCCACGACGCTGACGGCCTCAACGCATGGATCCACGACGCCGAACAGTCCTGGGCCATGCTCTCGGCCATCGGCGGCGGCCGGACGATCGCCGCCCAGGGCGGCCCCCGACGCCTGGCCGACGAACTCGAGGCGGCCTGGGACACATGGCTGGACCTGGGCAGCCCCGACCTGTACGACTTCGGCATGACCGTCACCGACAACGGTGCAACGCAGTACATCTGGGTCAACGACCCCGCGGCACAACCCCGCTGGCTGATCCCCTGACGCAACCCATGCGGACGATCCGACCCGCAAGGACCGGGTCATGACCGCGCGCGGACAGGTGGGATCCGCCCCGTGCGGGAATGCCGGTCGCAACCAGCCGCCGCGGACCGGTGCGCAGGCCGGCTGCCGGGCGCTGTTCGCGACCTGACTGCCCGACGCCGAGGCACCTTCCGGGAGCCGTCACCGCCCTGCGCGTCACACCCCCGTCCGGCGGTCCGGGCCCCGTCCCGCCGCGGGTCACGGTGCCGGGGGCCGTTGTGTCTCCGTGCGCGCGCGTCTGCGGAAGCCGAGGGGTGTCTCCGAGGTGCGGTGGCGGAAGAAGCGGGTGAAGACCGTCGTGCTGGAGAAGCCGAGCCGGTCCGCGACCTCGGACGCCGGGAGCTGTGTGTGCAGCAGCAGCCGTTTGGCCTCCAGGACCAGCCGGTCGTCGATGAACGCCTTGGCCCCGCGCCCGACTGCGGCGTTCGTGGCGCGGGTCAGCGACCGCACGCTGTAGCCGAGGCGCGCCGCGTACGCCTCGACCTGGTGGTGACGGACGAAGTCCTGCTCGACGGCGTCACGGAAGCGGCGGAAGGCGGCGTTTCCGGCATGCCTGCGCTGCCCGCCCGGCAGGTTCGCCAGGCGCAACACCAGGACCGACAGGGCATGTCGGACGACCGCGACGTGGACCTCCAGAGGCAGGTCACGCAGCCGGTGGTACTCGCTCTCCAACAGCTCCAGCGTCCGATCCAGGGGCTGCGCGGCCTGCGGCGCGGGGGACATCGGCAGCCTCCAGGCCCTGCGGTCCAGTTGCGCCCCGGTGACGGTGGCCGCGTCGAGGAAACTCGCCTGGAACAGCACCACCGCCGTATCCGGTACGTCCGCGCCGCCCCGGCACCCGTCCGGGAACCGTACGAACTGGCCGGGCCGGATCCACAGCCAGCTCCCGGGCGCCACCTGGCAGTCGGTGGTGTCCACCACGCAGCGCAGGAGCCCCGAGCGCACGGACATCACTAGGTGGAACTCCAGGCGCACGGGCGTGTCGGCCGTCGCACCGAGCCGCCCGATCCTGGTCAGCAGCCCGGGCAGGTCGGTGACCTCCACGCCGGGCGGTCCGCCGGGTGTGGTGGGGAAGGGGAAGGCGACGGGGCCGGAATCCTGTCCGATTCTGCTCATCTCGTGCCCGAGTCTATCGCCGGACAGCGTCCACGGATCCCTAGCGTGAGCTGTGGAACGGCCGGAGAACGGGCGTGGCGCCGAGCGTCGGCGGCCTACCCGGCGACTGATTCTGCGCACCCGGCCACCGGGCCGTGCGCCGAGCGGAGGAGGACGGCGGATGCGGCTGATCGTGGGGATGACCGGGGCGACCGGGGCCGTGCTCGGGGTGCGGCTGCTGGAACGGCTGGCCGCCGATCCCGGGATCGAGACCCACCTGGTGATCAGCCGCTGGGCGCGCGCCACCATCGAACTGGAGACGGGCCGCACGGTGCGTGAGGTGAGCGCACTGGCCGACGCCACCCACCGCCCGGAGGACCAGGGCTCGCCGCTGTCCTCCGGTTCCTTTCGCACCGACGGCATGGTGATCGTGCCGTGCAGCATGAAGACCCTGGCGGGGATCCGTGCCGGGCACGCCGACGGACTCGTGGGCCGTGCGGCGGACGTCGTTCTCAAGGAAGGCGGACCGCTCGTCCTGGTCCCGCGCGAGACCCCGCTCAACGAGATCCACCTGGCGAACATGCTCGCGCTCGCACGGATGGGCGTGCGCATCGTTCCCCCGATGCCCGCCTTCTACAACCATCCGCGCACCGTCGACGACCTCGTCGACCACCTGGTGGTACGCGTCCTCGACCAGCTCGGTGTCGAGAGCCCCGCCCACGGCCGCTGGGCCGGCATGCGCCCAGCCCGCGCCGAGCGACCCGCCGGCGCCCCCTGACCGGCCCCACCCCGTTCACGGACGACCGGCCCGACGCCGCTGCCCCGATCGGCGGCCCCCTGAGCGGCCCGACGCCCCGCCCCCGACCGGCGCCCCCCTCGACCTGCCCAGCGACCCGCCCCCGACCGGTCCCCGACCCCGACCCACCCCACGTCCAGTCCAGACGAACAGGAGCCCGCCCGCGCCATGACCACGCACTCCGACCCCAGCCCCGCCCCCCGCACCCGCCGTGACCCCGACCCTGCCCCCGGCCACTCCCGGCACCCCGCTCCCGACCCCGCCCTCGACTTCCGGGCCTTCGTCGCACGGCTGCTGGCCGACGGCGACGCGGTGGAGATCGGCAGGAGCGTCGATCCGCACCTCGAAGTGGGCGCCGTGACCCGCCGGGCGTACGAGACGGGCGCACCTGCCCCCTTGTTCACCTCCCTCACCGGCGCCGCCCCCGGCCACCGCGTCCTGGGCGCCCCGGCCGGACTGGGCGACCCCCGGTCGGGCGCCGCCCACGCCCGGCTCGCCGCGCACGTCGGGCTGCCCCGCGACGCCGGTCCGCGCCGGATCGTGGAACACCTCGTCGCCGCCATGCACGCGGACCCCGTCGCGCCGGTCGAGGTCGCCACCGGCCCGTGCAAGCAGAACGTCCGCACCGGTGACGACGTCGACCTGGAACTCTTCCCCGTACCCCTGCTCCACCAGGAGGACGGCGGACGGTACTTCGGCACCTATGGCTTCCACGTGGTGCGCACCCCGGACGGCTCGTGGACGAGCTGGTCGGTGGCCCGCACCATGCTGCGCGACCGCAGGACCCTGGTCGGTCCCGCCATGGCGCAGCAGCACGTCGGCATGATCCGCGAGGCGTGGCGGGGGACGGGCCGGCACACACCGTGGGCGATGGTCCTGGGCGCCCCGCCCGCGGCGCTCGCCGCCGCGGGGATGCCGCTCCCGGCGCACGTCGACGAGGACGGCTACGTCGGCGCGCTCACCGGCAGCCCGGTCGAGGTGGTCCGTACCGAGACGAACGGGCTGTACGTGCCCGCCAACGCCGAAATCGTCCTGGAGGGGTACCTCAGCAGCGACGAGACCGCCCCCGAGGGCCCGATGGGGGAGTACCACGGGTACGCGTTCCCCGACGGCAAGGAGCAGCCCGTCTTCCACGTCGAGGCGGTCACCTACCGCGACGACCCGATCCTGCCGGTCTGCGCGGCCGGGGTGCCGCCGGAGGAGAACCACACGATCTGGGGCACCATGATCGCGGCCGCCGCCCTGGACGTGCTGCGCGCCGCCGGGCTGCCGGTCACCTTGGCGTGGTGCCCCTACGAGGCCGCCACCTGCTGGCTCGCCGTCTCCGTCGACCGCGCCCGGCGGACCGAACTCGGCCTGGACCGCGCCGGGTTGATCCGTTCGATCGCCGACGTGCTGTTCGCCTCGCACGCCGGATGGCTGGTGCCCAAGGTGATCGTCGTCGACGACGACATCGACGTCACCGACATCGGCCAGGTCGTCTGGGCGCTCGCCACCCGCAGCCACCCGGACACCGGCCACCACACCTTCCCCCAGGCTCCCGGCATTCCGATGGTCCCCTATCTCACCCCGGAGGAGGTCCGCGCCGCCCGGGGCGGCAAGTCGGTCACGGACTGCCTGCTGCCGGACGGCTTCCGCGGCACCACCGCCTCCTTCCGCACGTCCTACCCCCGCGAACTGCAAGAGCACGTGCTGGAGAACTGGACCGACTACGGCTACGACGCCTGACGGTCCGGGGACCTGACCGCAGCGGTGACCGCGGGGCGCGCGGTGACGAACACCGGCCCCGGCAGGATCGACCGGGCGCGGTGCCGCCGGGCCGGCATCGACGACGAGGTCGTCTTCGAGACGAGGACGACCATGGCCGAGGTCGTGGTCCGACGCGCCCGCCGACCGCCGCCGGCGGCGCCGAGGCCGAGAACACCCGATCGAGGCCGGTGGTGAAGGCCGTGTCCGCCAACTGGCGCACCGCGCTCCGGTCGGTGGCGTGCGCCGCGTCCACCAGGCGCCGGCCTGCCCCGCGGCCGGCGCCGAGGCACCCTTCCGTGGCTCCGGCACCGTGCGGGGTCCGGCGAGCACGGCGGCCGCGGCCGCCCGGCTGGTGAAGAGCGTGCCGAAGGCGGCGATGGCCAAGGTCGTGCCCAGCCGACGGAACGTGTTGGCAGCCCCGCCGCCCGTCCCTGCCCGCTGCGGCGGCACCGAGGAGGCGGCTGCCGGCCCGCTTGGCCTCTCGGCGAGGTCAACTGCCGATGACCGTCGGCGAGGCTACCGGCTTCGCTTGCGAAGACGTCAAAGCAGAGTCCGAAAGCTCCCGTGAGCGGGCCGGCCCGTCGGCCAAGGGGGAGGTGCCCGATCCGCGGTGCGGGACGCCGAGCGTGGCAGGCTGCGGAACCAACAGGGTCCCTTCGTCGCGCAGATACCCGGCCTGACACGTCGGCACGGTCGGCGGACCGAGCGGCTGCGCTCCTCCTTGGCCGCGCGACCCTAGTCTGGTCTAGACCAAGCACGGTACGCTCCCCTCGCATCGTGTCCGTCCCCGCGGTCTCGGGACTGCCGCTCGGCATGCGGATGTTGTCCTGCGTGACCGTGGGCTGACACAGCGTCAGGCCGGCTGTGCCGGGACACCGGCCGGTCCCCGGACCGGCCGGTGTCCCGGCCGCCCGGCGGCGGCCGGAGGCCTCGGACGAGCGCGCGGAAGGTCGGGTACGACGGTGGAGAGAGTCGGCGAGCGAAGCCCGAGCGCCCCCCAGGGGCCGGCGGGGACGGACATCGGGAGCGACGGGCGGGCCGCCCGGGCGGCGCGGACACTGGCCTGCCGGGTCCAGCGGCGCGGACCGGTGCTGCTGCGGCTGTGCGTGGGCGTGGTCTACCTCTGGTTCGGCGTCCTGAAGTTCTTCCCCGCGACGAGCCCCGCCGAGGGGGTCGCCGTACGGGCCGCGACGAAGCTCACCCTCGGGCTGCTGCCGCCGGACGCGGTGCTGCGGATGCTGGCGGTGGCCGAGACGGCCATCGGCCTCGGCCTGGTCACAGGGGTACTGCTCCGTGTGGCCCTGGCGGCCTTCTTCGCCCACATGGCCGGGGTCTTCTCGGCGCTGCTGCTGTTGTCCGGGGAGATGTGGCAGCCGGGCATGCCGGTACCCACCCTGGAGGGCCAGTACATCATCAAGAACCTCGTCCTGGTCGCGGCCTGCGCCGTGGTGGCGGCCGACGAGTGGGGCCGCACGGCACCGCCCTGATCACCTTCCGGCCCCGGAGCGCACCGGAACGCCGCACGGCCCTCCGGCACGGGACGCTCGCACGGTGCTCCGCCCCGGTACGGCGCGGCCGCGTGGACGCCGCCGCCTGCCGTCGTTGCCGGGTACGCCCCAGTGAACCGTACGGATGGCGTACGCAGCGCGTACGCCATCAGTGCCCCGCATCTCCCGTATCTCCCGCATTCCCTGTCGTCCGGCCGACCCACGGTCGCCGTATCGAGATGAGGTCTCATGAACCGACACCCGGTCACCGCCCGCGCGGCCGCCGTGGCGCTGCTCGCCGCCGGTCTCGCCGCAACCCCGGCCGCCGCCGTTCCCGCCACCGGGGCGAAGGCCCGCGTCGGTGCCGACTGGGCCACCCAGTCGATCGCCTTCACTGCCGCCGCGGGACAGGTCAACGACCTGCACGTGTTCCCCCATGGAACGCGGCGCCGACGTGCGGCAGATCGGCTTCCGCGACGCGGTCCCGCTCTCTCCCGGCGACCACTGCGCCTACCTCGATCCCGCGGACGAGACCTTCGTCGTCTGTGAACTGCCCACCGGCAGCGCCCAGCCGGACAGGATCGACATCTTCCTCGGCGACGGCGACGACGAGATCGTCACCAGCGACCTTGGGGTGGGCACCGTGCGGGGCGGGCCTGGCGACGACGTACTGCACGCCCACACCGCGCACACGGTGCGGGGCGACGCGGGCAACGACATGGTCATGGGACGCGTGGTTCTGGACGGCGGCGACGGCGACGACCACCTGATGGGCGACGATACGGACCAGCGGCTGTGGGGCGGCCGGGGCGACGACATGATCGAGGCGTACGGCGGCGCGGACATCGTGTACGCCGGCCCGGGTGACGACCGCGCCCTGGGCGGGGACGGCCGGGACACCCTCCTCGGCGGTCCCGGTGACGACAACCTGGACGGCGAGGACGGCGACGACCTGGTCGTCGGCGGTCCCGGACGGGACACCGTGCAGGGCGGCCCGGGCCGCGACGTCGTCCTGCAGTAGTTCCGGACCGGGCAGGCCGGAGCGGGGGAGCCCCGCACCGAACTCGGCGCGGTACGGGGCTCCTTCCCGCGGACAAGGGTCCGCCACGGCTCGGCCGGGAAGGCCGGTGGAGGAGCGGGCGCGACTCCGGCCCGGCGGTCTTGTGTATCGTTCTCGACACATGCTTCACTCGGTCCATGGCACGTTCCGCAGACTCGCGTGACGCGAGAGAGCCGCGCCCCGGCGCGGCAGGTTCAAGGCCCAC
The DNA here is from genome assembly GCF_055583025.1 of Streptomyces sp. NPDC104831. Taxonomy (NCBI): domain Bacteria; kingdom Bacillati; phylum Actinomycetota; class Actinomycetes; order Kitasatosporales; family Streptomycetaceae; genus Streptomyces; species Streptomyces sp. NPDC104831. Next base: position 72,712 of record NZ_JBVJOT010000003.1, on the reverse strand, counting down.
GATCCGGTTGACGAAGCCCACGATCGGCGTGCTGGAAGTCCTCCTGGCGGCCCGCCCCGACAGCCCGCCCTGGGGCTACAGCATCTGCCGCGACGCCGACCTCGGCTCCGGCACCGTCTACCCGATCCTGGACCGCCTCATGGAGCAGGAGTGGGTCGTGTGCCGGGACGAGACCGAACCGCACCCCGGCCGGCCCGCCCGTCGCTTCTACGAGTTGACGGGCAAAGGACGTGAACTCGCCATACAGGCGCTGGAGGCTCGTGAACAGCGCCGCAGCCGTTTCGGCCCGCGTCCGATCGGGGGTACGGCGTGAAGATCCGGATCACCAACGGCCACCTCGTCATGATCGGCAGCACCGTCGCGCTCGCCGGCACGGCTGCGGTGGGGAGCTGGCTCCAGCTCGATACCCTGCTCCGAGCGGTCTCGGTCTTCGGAGGCGCGATCGGTCTGGCGACCCGGTGGTTCACGGATTCCGGCGGCCGGGCCTGGGGCAAGGAAGTCGTGCTGGAGGTGCGTTTCGGGCCGGCGCCCGTCCGCCTCCGCCTGGCCGAGCGCGGTACGGGCCTCGCCGCCTGGATCGCGGGCGAGCGCCGCAACGTAGGCTCCGCATGGCTGGACGACCTCCGTGGTGACCCCGAGCGAGGGGAAAGCCTCAGCCGGCGGCGGAAGGCCGGGCTGGTGGCCGGCTACTTCCTGTCCGCGCTGCGCTACCGCCTCCACGACCTCACACGGCCCGTGACCGTCCCCCTGGACTGGCTCCTGAAGACGCGGGACCGGCGCGAGGCCTTCGTCGCGGCCGTGGTCGGCGCGCACGCGGTCTACATCGCCTGGCACGACGGCTTCCACACCCTCGTCACCTACGGCTGGGCCTGGCTGGCGGCTTCCGGCGTGGCCGCCTGGGGACTGCTCGGCTGGCTCGGCCGGCGACGGGGCATCGAACTGGCGGGCAACGACGACACGACGAAGGAGTAGGTCCGCCTCCGGCTGCCGTCCGCGCGCCCTCCGGCGGGCCACCGCCCCGCCCGGCGGCACCACTGGTCAAGCACGGAGGGGCACCCGGCCCATGCCGTGGGGCGAAGAGGTCCGCGATCGGTCGACACGCCGGAGCTCAACCTGTGACCGGCGGTGTCGTCATCGACACCCGCGCCCGCTGGGTTACACCGCGCCGATCGGGCCGACGGACGAAGACCGCGTTCGGCACCTGACCGTCGCCCTGCCGCCCGCCTACGCCGCCCGCCTTTTCGACGCCCGGGAGGCCGGCACCGGCACCAGCGGCTCCAGGGGATCGCCGCCGGGGGACCGCATCGCCGCCAGTAATGTCTCCTCATATGGACAACGTTGAACTGACTGATGCCATAGCGGACTTGGCGGATCTCGTCGGTCGCGTCGAGGAGACCGGCGAGCGGGTGTGCGTCACCGACGGCGGCGAGCCGACGAGTGTACTCATCCCGGCAGCGGAACTCGCCGAGCTGGAACACTTCGCCCAACGAGCCCCCGGCGGCGTACGGCCCCGGCCCCGGTGCGGGCCGGGGCCGGGGCAGCCGTTCGGCCCGGACCCGCAGGGCCCGTACATCCGATACGTCCACGCTGACGGGAGACGGATGACCTTCGTGCGGGGCCGGGTGGTCGTGGCCGAGCTGAGGTCCGTGGCGGAGATCGACTGGCTGGAGGAGAGGGCGCGCACGGCCCGCCAGAGCTACATGCCCCCGCGGCAGGCGGCCGCCTTCGAGGAGTTCCTCGCCCGCCAGGGCCCGGTGGGCGACGGAGTGGCGTGGATCGCCGATAGCTGGCGGTGCCAACAGCCCTTCACTCGAATCGAGTTCATCAAGGGGCCGACCGCCGAGGATGTCGCCCTCGCTTACGGGGCCGATGCGCAGGACATCGCCGACGGGCTGCTGCTCCACCAGGTCGAGGAACAAGACGCCCGGGAGGGCACCGACGACGTCACCCGCGTGCTGGCCTTCGGGGAGGAGAACGGCTGGACGTGGCTGGGCCACCACGACTTCGACCATGCCTTCTCGCGCCCCCTCGATCCGCCGCCCGAGCAGCAGATCACGCTCGCCGCGACCACGGCCAAGGCCATTTACGCGTTCAGCTACTTCGAGGACGGGGTGTACCAGAACCCCTTCCCCATCGAGGACGGCGCCGAAGACCGGCGAGACATGTACGAGATCATCTGGTACACCCCCGGGGAGGCACCATTCGCCCCGGAAGCACCTCTGTCCTTCCTCAACCTGCACCTGCGCATCGCGGAGAAGGCAGGCAACTGGACGGACAACATCGCGCTGTTCTTCGAAGGCCTGGAACGGGCCTTCGGCCTCACCTTGCCCCAGGACGCGATCACCTCCGGGAACCTGCGCTGCGCCCGTCCGGCCCGCCGCTGAACCAGAAGCGGGAGGTGCTCTTGTCGGAGACGAACCTGTCCCGGTCCTTGCGCCCGGCGGCCGACCGCCGGACCCGGATCCCGGTGCCGTCGACGATCCCGGCCCGTGACGGAGGTGCACGAGGGTGGCGAGGAGCCGATCCGATGAAGACCAGGTGCTTCGCGCCGGCGCCTACGGCCCGCTTCCGCTGCCTGGACGCAACCCTGGCCTGGTGCCGTTCATGCCACAACGGGCCCGGCTCGGCCACGAGTCGGCGATCAGGAGCTCGACGCCTCACCGCCTACCGTGCACGAGCTCGTGAAGGCTGTCCCGTAACTGGCGGTGTCCCGTCTCAGTGAGGTTCGGCCGCTGCCGGCAAGAGCGGGCGAGTGCTGAGCGGCGAATCCAGGTCGACGCATGGCGGTGCAGTACCCGATCATGCGTTCATGCCCCTGAGAGAGACCCTTGCCCGAGTCGACGCAGACCTGGCCGCAGGCCGGGTCCCCGTCGCGCGCCAGCGCCTGCGCGGCCTCGTCTCGTCCTTCCCGCACGACTTGACGCTCCGCCGTCGTCTGGCCGAGGTGTACCGGCTCTACGGCGACGCCGCCGAAGCCGGGCGCTGGATGTACCTCGAAGAGGACCGGAACGCCGACGAGACCGCTGCCTTCGAGGCGCGGTACGGGTCTCCCGGGTGGCGTATGAAAGCCCTCGCCTGGCAGGGCCCCGAAACGAAGGCCGCCACCGTCTTCGCGGAGGAGCAGTTGGCCGCGGTGCGGACCGCTTGCGCCGAGGAATTGGGGCACCCCGTCGACTGGGAGGACCCCGCCTCCTACCGGGACGACCTCGACGGGGTGTACGAGGCGCCTTCCCAGCCGTGGACGGTCGGCGGTGTGCTGGCGGGCGCAGGCTGCCTGGTGGCGGTCCTCGGGTTTCTCGCGATCTGGGTGAACGGAGTCGTCGCCCTCTTCGACTGACTCCGGTCACCCGGGCTGCTGACAAGCGCCGTTCAAGGTTCGGCATCACTGGACCGGTCGGCTCGGCGGCCGGGTGAGGCGTTCGGTGAGTTCAGGGGCCGCAGCGGGTCAGCCGGCGGTGGCCTCGCCGTCGTAGCGGGCGCGGTTCGCGGTGATCTCGTCGTGGTGGGTGCCCGCCCAGTCGACGAGGGCGGTGACGGCGTCGAGGAGGGTGGTGCCCAGGTCGGTCAGGGCGTATTCGACGCGCGGGGGCACCTCGGGGTAGGCGGTGCGGGTGACCAGGCCGTCACGCTGGAGCTGGCGCAGGGTGTGGGTGAGCATGCGCTGGGAGATGCCGGTGACGGCGTTCTGGAGGTCGGTGTAGCGCAGGGGGCCGTGCTCCAGGGTGCCGATCACGAGCACGGTCCACTTGTCGCCGGCCCGGTCCACGATCTGCCGGATCGTCTCGCCCTGCTGGGCAGGCCAGCGGGCACACGGCCCCGACAGCACGGCGGCCCGCCCGTCCTTCGCGTCGGCCCGCATGACGCACCTGCCTTTCCGGTTCCGCACACGCGTGTGCCTTTTGTAGACCTCTCCATGGCGACGCACCATGGGATTACGCACCAATCGTACGTAACGGCTCCATCGGTGCGCAGAGGAACATCGGCCCGGCGCGCATCCCGTGAGGAGCGGCGCCGGCACCCGCGAGACGGAACGTCACCCCCCATCACCGCTCGAGCGGCACCCGCCCGCCTTCTGGAGGAAGATCATGACCATGCGCGCCGCGACCGTTTCCCGCTTCGGCGGCCCCGAGGCCGTCGAGATCACCGAGCACCCGCTCCCCGTACCGGGCCAGGGGCAGGTACGCATCAAGGTGAGGGCCGCCGCGGTCAACCCGGTGGATGTCGCCATGCGCTCCGGCGTCTTCGGCGGCCAGGGCCCCGTCGGGCTCGGCTTCGACGTGGCCGGTGTGGTCGACGCCGTCGGCCCCGGCGCCGACTGGCAGGTGGGCGAGCGCGTCTTCGCGGTGGTGACCGGACACCACAAGCCGCTGGGCACCCACGCGGACTACATCGTCGTGGACGCCGGCATCCTCGCTCCGTCCCCCGCCTCCCTCGACGACGTCCATGCCGCCACGCTGCCGCTGAACGCCACGACCGCCTCCCAGGCGCTCGACCTGCTCGCCCTTGTCCCGGGACAGAGCCTGCTGATCGTCGGCGCGAACGGCGGGGTGGGCGCCCACGCGGTGGAACTGGCCCACCAACGGGGCCTGAAGGTCACCGGGGCCGGGGACGCCGCCTTCGAGGACTTCGTCCGGGCCCGCGGCGCCGATCACTTCCTGCCCCGCGACCAGACCCCCGAGCCCGCGTCCTTCGACGGCGTCCTGGACACCGCGAGCCTGGGCGCCGCCGCGCTCGCCGCCGTCCGCGACGGCGGCGCCTACGCCGGCCTGTGGCCCGGCAGCGAACCCGCCTCCGAGCGCGGCATCCGCGTCGAGGCCGTCAGCGTGCGGTCCGACGCCGCCCTCCTCGCCGACCTGTCCCGCCTGGCCGACCAGGGCGTGCTCTTCGCCCGCGTCGCCAAGACCTACCCCCTGACCGCCGCGGCCGAGGCCCACGCACGACTCGCCCGCAAAGGCCTGCCCGGACGCATAGTCCTCGTGCCGTGAATCGCCCGCCCGCTGACGACGGCCCCGGCGGCGCCCTGTGCATGTCCCGCCGCAGCGCCCACCCCGCCCGGTGCCCGCCCACTCCCGGCCGCGTCGACCGCCCCGGCGGCCCTGGCAGCGGCGCCGCCCTCCTCGCCGACGCCCCGGGCGAGGACCTCGCCCCCCGTCACCTGATCCACATCCACCCCACGACCGCACCACGCACCACCAACCACGGAGGACATCCCATGACGAACATCGCTGTCTTCGGCGCGAGCGGCACCATCGGCTCCGCCATCGTGCGCGAGGCCCTGCGCCGGGGCCACCGCGTCACCGCGGTCGTCCGCGACCCCGCGAAGGTCACCGAACGGCACCCCGACCTCACCGTCACCACGGGCGACGTCCTCGCCCCCCAGTCGGTCACCGCCGCCGCGAAGGACCAGGACGTCGTCGTCAGCGCCGTCGGCGGCGGCGACGGCCCCGGCCACCTCGCCACCATCCGGCCCGCCGCCGAGGCCCTCACCGAAGGTCTGCGCACCCTCGGCGCCCGGGCCCCCCGCCTGATCACCGTCGGCGGCGCCGGCTCCCTGCGCACCCCCGACGGCAAGCAGGTCTGGGACGCCCCCGGCCTGCCCGACTCCCTCCTGCAGATCATGCACGCCCACGGCGACGCACTCGACCACTACCGCACCGTCACCGACGTCGACTGGACCAACCTCAGCCCCGCGGCGACGATCGCCCCCGGCGACCGCACCGGCGTCTACCGGACCGCCCTGGACGACCTCGTCACGGACGAGAACGGCGACAGCACCATCTCCGTCGAGGACTACGCCGTCGCCCTCCTCGACGAGATCGAGCGGCCCCGCCATCACCACCAGCGCTTCACCGTCGGCTACTGACCACCGCCCCGCGCGACCAGGCCCCGGCCCGCCCCCGGCAGGACGGCGGGCCGGATCGCATACCGCGACGCCTCGGCGCAGCCGCCAGGCGACGGGCCGGCCGACCACAGTCGTTGTCACCGCTTCAGCAATGAGCACCCGCACAACCGCCGCGGATCACGCCAGGGCAGGCGGCCGCTCGGACCATGCCGAACCATGGCTGGCCCGGTCAGGACCTCGTGCGGGCCCGGCGTCCACGCCGGACCCGGTCGCGAGCGGGGCAAGCGTCTCGTTCTTCCACAGGTGGGCCAAGGCGAGCAATGCCTGCGTGAAGCAGCCGCGCCGTCGCCAGGGTGAATCGGGACCAGGGCCTGTCGTCACACTCACGTCCGCCCTGCCGGCGCCTCGCGCTTCCCTTCCGCCGCAGGCACCCGTACAAGCCCGGCGTCACGTCGTGCATTCCCGCCGTTGAACGCCAGGTTCAGGCAGAACGCCAGCAGCGTCGCACTCGTCACCGGTGAGCCGAGGACGATGCCGACGCCTTCGGGGAAGCGCGAGTACAGGTCGGGCGCCATCTCGGGCGCCATGCCGACGCCGATCGACACCGCGACGATCAGCAGGTTGTGCGTGCCGTCGAAGTCGACCTTGCGGAGCGTGCCGATACCGACCGCGGCGACCGTCGCGAACATCACGAGCCCCGCTGCGCCGACCACCGGCTGCGGCAACCCGGCGACCAGCGCCCCGAGTTTGGGAACCAGGCCGAGGAGGACGAGGATGCCGCCCGCGATCGTCGCGACGTGCCGGCTGCGCACCTTCGTCATCGTCACCAAGCCCACGTTCTGCGCGAACACCGTGTCAAGGAAGGCGTTCATGACGCCTCCCAGCACCCCGGAGAGCCCGTCCGCGGCCAGTCCGCGTGCCATGTCGGCGGTGGTCAGCCGCTTCCCGGTCAGCTCCGCGACCGCGATCAGATCGGCCGTCGACTCGGCGAACAGGACCAGCATCACCACGCACATCGACAGCACGGCGACCGCGGGGAACTCCGGGGCGCCGAAGTGGAACGGGGCGCTGAGCCCGATCCAGTCCGCCGCCCGTGCCGCCGAGAAGTCGACCAGGCCGAGCGGAACGGCGACCGCCGTCCCCGCCAGCAGGCCCAGTAGTACGCCGGTTTGGGCGAGGAACCCGCGCCCGAACCGTGCCACCAGCAGGATCACGAGGACGACGAACGCGGCGAGCGCGAGCCGCGAAGGCGCCGCGTGACCGGCGGCCTTCGGGTCGTTCCCGACGACCAGGTCCACGCCCACGCCGATCAGCGCAAGCCCCACCACCGTGATCACCACACCGCTCACCAGCGGCGGGAAGAAGCGGACCGCCTTCGCGAACGGATAGGCGATCAGCAGTCCGAACACTCCGGCCGCGAGCATCGACCCGTACACCGCCTGAAGGCCGTACTCCCCGGCGATCAGGACCATCGGCGTCACCGCGGTGAACGCGGCACCTGCCATCACCGGCATCCGCACACCGAGGAAGCGGCCGACACCGGCACCCTGGATCATCGTGACGACGCCCGCGACGAGCAGATCGGCGTTGATCAGAACCGCGATCGTCGCCGCATCGAGCCCGGCCGCGGCACCGAACACCAGCGGCACGGTCACACACCCCGTGTACATCACCAGCACGTGCTGGACCCCCAGCACCGCGAGCCGCCCGAAACCGGCCCGCCGTCCGCCCTTCGCAGGCATCGTCACGTCGATCATGTTCCTATCGGGCGAAGTTCGCGGCGATCCGCTGCCGGATGTACTCGGCCGCGGTGATCGGCGGATAGCGGCCCTCCGGGCCCTCGATCACCACGTCGCCGTCGGCCTGCGCGAAGAACGCGATGCTGTGGCGGGCCGACCGGTCGTCGCCAGGCCCCGGCGACCTGACCCGGTGGAAGTTCGACGGGAGCCGGTCGTCACTCCACCGCATCAGCATGTCCCCGATGTTGCAGGTGATCACGGAGTCCGCCGGCTCGACCGGCGTCCACTCCTGCGCCTCGGCCTCCTTGCCCGGGCACACCTGCAGCCCGCCCTGCCCGTCCCGTTGGAACAGCAGTGTCAGGCAGTCGAAGTCGGTGTGCGCCCCGGCCCGCCACACGTTCGCGGGGATCACGGCGTCGTCGGGCACGGCGAAGTAGTGCAGCATCCTCAGGGTCGACTGGTAGCGCGGGCTCACCGGGTCGTGGGCGCGCGCGAAGAACCCCTCGGGCAGCCCCAGCCTGTCCGCGAAGCAGGACAGCACCCACATCGCCAGATCCCGGCAGCGCCCCTCGAACGCCAGCACGCGCTCGCGGAAGCCGGGCAGCGCGTCGTCCGGCCACAGCCCTTCCATGTGCGGGCGGGTCACCTGGTACGACTCCTTCTGGTCGGGCGTCCCGATCGAGGGGCGCACCTGGGTCATCGACTCCCAACCGGAGTTGAGCCCCTTCTTCAGGGCGTGCCGCGCCTTGGCCTCCTCCGGCCGGGCGAAGAAGGCCTCGGCGTCGGCGAACGCGCCGTCCACGACGCCGGGTTCGATGCCGTGGTTGACCAGCTGGAAGAAGCCGATGCCGGTGGCGGCGGCCCACAGTTCCTCGGTGATCTCCGCCTTGCGGCGCTCGCAGTCGGTGAGGTCGATGCGGCGGATCTCCCGGGCGGATGTCTCCGTCCCGGCCCCGCCCATGCGGGACTCCTTGGCCAACTCGTCGAGGGTGTACGTGGTGTTCGTCATCGCGGCTGTTGCTCCTCTGGCACGGAGTTGCGTACGGGATGCAGTCACCGCCCCTGCGATCCCCAGCACGGGCACTCAGACGCCCGCGTGCACGGTCACGGCGGACCGCTTCGTGGGTCCGGCGCCGTGGGCTGGCACGGGCCCCGGTCGCCGGGGCCCGCACGCGATGGGTTCAGTTTGCAGGGGGTGTGTTACCGGTGGGGATCGTGCTGTTACACCGCCGTAAAGCCCAAGGAGCCCCCGCAGAGGTCTCAGGGCTCCACCGGTCAGTCGCCGCACGAGCTCCAACGGGTGAGGCCTGCCGCCAACTCCCGCGACGACAAACGGACATGCGCCCCGTCACGTACCAGCACCTCGCCTCCGACCAGCACGGACGCCACCGTCCTGCTGCCCGCGCACGTCAACAGCGTCGCACCCGGATCGCGGACCGGAAGGCAGGCGTAGTCCCGGTCGAAGCGGTGCAGGACGAGGTCCGCCCGCATCCCGACCCGCACCCCGCCGTCCTGGTTCTCCTCGATCCCGAGCACCCGGTTCGCGCCGCCCACCGCCATCGTGAACATCTCGGGGAACCCGAACAGATCCGCCTTGCGGTGCGCGGCCCGCTGCAGGTAGGCGCCGATGCGCAGCGCCTCCAGGATGTCCTGCGTGTCGTTGCTGGCGGCCCCGTCGACCCCGAGACCGACACTCAGGCCGGCCTCCAGCATCTCGGGCACCGGTGCGATCCCGCTGCCGAGCCGCATATTGCTCAGCGGGTTGTACGAGACACCGACGCCGTGCCGGGCGAGGGTGGCCCGCCCCTCGGCGTCGAGCTCCACGCAGTGCACCGCGAGCAGCCGTTCCCACAGAAACCCGGCCCGCTCCAGGTACTCGACGGCGCCGACGCCCACATGGTCACGGCACATCGTGTCGTCCGTGGTGGTCTCCAGCAGGTGCAGCGAGACGGGCAGTGCGCGCTCCTCGGCGTACGTGCGCACGGCGCCCATGCCCTCCGGCGTCAGACACCGCGGATTGGGTACGGCCACGCCGACGTTCACCCGGCTGCCGCGCGCCTGCACGATCAGCTCGTCGGTGTGCGCGAGGGCCTCCTTCAGCGGCTGCATCAGCCGCGGATCGAAGCCCCACTTGCGGCTCCGGTCGGCCCGGTCGGCGACACCCCGGCACAGCACGGCCCGTACGCCGCTGTCCTTGAGAGCCCGAAGCACCGCGTCGTGCACCTCGGGCGACGGGTGCGGCCACATGTGCTCGACGAGCGTGGTGGTGCCGCTGCGCAGCGCTTCGGCCGCCGCGGCGGCGGCGGTCGCGTAGGCCCGCTCGGGCGTGAGCCGCACCGCCTCCTCACCGACGGCACTCAGCCACGCGAGCAGCCCGAGCCCCTCGCCGATGCCGCGCAGTCCCGCCTGGAAGAGGTGGGTGTGGGTGTTGACGAGGCCAGGCGTCAGGTGTCCGCCGTGTCCCTCCAATATCTCACCACTGCAGGGGAGTTCACCGTGAGCCGAGATCGCCGTGACCCGTCCGTCGGCGATGTGCACATCCATCCCGGGCAGCCAGCGGCTCCCGGTGTGGACAGTGACGTCCGTGACCGTCCCGAGTGTCATCGGGTGGACTCCTTCCGGCGAGGGGCAGCTCCCGTGCGGGAGAACAGCAGATGGAGCAGGAACGCCACGATCCCGGTGACGGCGATGCCGCTGTCCAGGACGGTGCGCAGGTACGAGGGGAGCGGCGCGTAGAAGTCCGGTGCGCCGAGGGGGATCATGCCGAGCGCGAAGGAGAGGGCGACGGTCAGCAGATTCCGCGGCTCCGCCAGATCGGCGCGTGCGAGGATGCGCAGCCCGACGGCGCCCACGGTCCCGAACATGACCAGCGAGACGCCGCCCAGGACCGGCCCCGGCACGGCGGCGACGGCGGCACCGAGTACGGGCACGAACGCGAGAGCCACCATCAACGCTCCTGACAGCGCCACCACATGACGGCTCCTGACGCGCGTCACGCTCACCAGGCCCACCGACTGCCCGAACGTCACGATGGGGAAGGAGGCGAGTGCCCCCGACAGCACAGTGGCGGCTCCGTCCGCGCGCAGCGCCCGCACGACGGTGGGCGCGTCGTTGCCACGGCCGACGATCTGGCCGACCGCGAGGGTGTCGCCGACGGACTCCACCATGTTCACGAGCTGCACGACCAGCATCGCGGCGATGGCGGGCACCACGAACGCGGGAGCCCCGAAAGCGGTCGGATCGGGTGCCGTGACGACGCGCGCGTCCGCGACCCCCGACCCGTCGAACAGTCCCAGCGGCAGCGCGGCCACGGTGCCCACGGCCATGGCGAGAAGCACCGAGAACCGGGCGAGCGCGGGTGGCGCGACGCGCTCCAAGACGACCACGAGCAGCACCGTCCCGGCGGCGAGCGCGAGCCCGCGGCCACCGCTGCCGCCGGTTCCCTCCCCGGCGACGAGGCCGGCCGCCGAAGGCACCAGCGAGAACCCGATGACAGCGATGACCGTCCCGGTGACCAGCGGCGGAAACAGATGCAGACAGCGTCCGAACCAGGGAGCGACGGCCAGCGTCACCAGACCGGACACGACGGTCGCCCCGAACACGGCGGCGAGCCCGTGCTGCTGCCCGATGAGGACGGCGGGGGTGATCGCCGTGAACGTGGAACCCATCACGATCGGCAACCGCGCCCCGAACCACTTCAGACCCACCGACTGCAACACGGTGGCGACCCCGCTGACCAGCAGGTTCGCGCTGATGAGCAGCCTTGTCCGGTCCTCGGGCAGATGGAGCGCGGTCCCCACGAGCAGCGGCATCGTAGCCATGCCCGCGTACGCGACGAGCAGATGCTGCAGGCTCAGCGGCACGAGCCGCCGCCACGGCGGCCGTACATCGACGGGGTGGGGTCCTTGGTGTGCGGGCGCGACGGCATGCTCGACAACAGCCATCGTTCCTCCTCGCAGCTCGGCGGAAGACGGCTGGTTAGCGCCCAAGCAAGCCCCGCACCCGGACGCACACCGACCGTTGCAGCCATGACCGGTGTAGGGGTGACGGTAGGAAGGCGGTGTTTCGGCGGCGTTGCGCTCAAGAAACCGCGGCGTACCCGAGGGCATGGTCGTCTCCAGGGTGCGGTCACGGTACGGGGTACGGGGTCCGCGATGCGATGGGCACCGGATCCAGCGAAAATGCGCCAATCCGCGCCCCATGCACAGCAGTTGTGCCAGGGTTCGTGAGGAATCAGTACCACTGGAGCGGTGACGGGCACTGTACGTAGCCACGGATGGGTAGTGCCGACTGAACGAGCTTGTCGCCAGGAAAGGATCAGCTCCGATGCGTGTCGTGGGCGTGGATATCGGCTCAGTGAAATCGCCGTCCAAGTTCGCCTGGGCAGCCGTCGACTCGCCGGAGCACGCGGTGCTCTCCTGCGGGGATGATCCGGAGGGCGCTGTCCAGGCTCTGGCCCAGGCCCTGGCAGAGGACGGAAGCGCGGTTCTGGCCGTGGAAGCGCCGATGGCCGTCCCGATCCCGGAGCCGAACAGCGATGAGTGGCGCCGGTTGGGCCGAGCCCGCACGGGGGAGGGCAACCGGCCCTGGTCCGCCGGTGCCGGCGCCGGAGCGCTGGCCACCGGACTCGCCCAGACGGCCTGGATGCTCTCCCGCCTGCGTACCCTCGCCCCGCGAGCGACCGCGACCACTCAGTCCCAGCGCTTCACCGCCGGCGGGGCCAACCTCCTGCTGACCGAAGCGTTCGTCTCCGGCACCGGCAAACCAGTGCCGGTGACCACCGGCCAGCACGCTGCCGATGCCGAGGCTGCCGCCCGCGTTACGCTGACCTGTCTCACCGAGGGCTCGGCCGACTTCCCTGTCGTCGAGTGCGCACCCCGACGTGCTCTTAACCTCCTCGCTCTGCTTGCCGAATGGTCCGACATACCAGTGCCACCTGACGAGCTGCACCTGGACGTGCTGGTCGTTCGCACACAGGCAGCTCCCCACGCCGCTCGATAGCCGCATGACCCTTCGCCTCACAGCGGAGCGCCCGGGCCGGTCGGACGAGCCGATCGGCCGTCACCGTACGCAGTCAGTGCGTTCGGCGGTGCGGCGGCACTCGCGGATCACGTTCGGTCCACAGTTCACGCTGGACGACTGCCTCGTCCCCCCGCCAAGGTCGGACACGCCCGCCAGGCTGGTCTGGGCGGGGCTGCGCCATCGTCCGTCCGGTTCGGTGTCCCATATGCGGCATTCCTGCCCCGGCTCCAGGCCGTCACGACTCATGCCGGTCACGACGTGCCGCTCGTCCGGAGTCACTTTGATGGAGAACACGGTGTGGTCGAGCCGGAGGGTCTCCTGGCGTTCGGGGTGCCCAACGTCGCTGATGTTCCAGAAGTGCACCCGCCCGGTACTGTGACGAGGTTCTTTCCAGTCACCGGCGGTCGGCTGGCCACCCTCCTGACGGACGGATCATGCCGGCCAGTGCCGACCACCAGGGCCCGGCAGTCGTCGCTCAGCAAGCCTCGCGGGTCTCCCTGGTTCGCCATCGCCATCGCTCAGGCTCTTTCCCCGTCGTTTCCCGCCGGTTGCGACGGTCTGTCCGAGTTCACCTCCCCGGGGGCCGCACCGGCTCCCGGCGCACCGCGCTCAGCGCCGTTGTCCGCAGTGCGTCCGGCCCCGTCGATCGCCGCCGCGACACGCTGGGCCAGGTCACCGGTGGCCTGCGCGGTCAGTCCGCGCACTTTGGTGGAGGAGACGGTGATCTGCGTCTGGTCGGGCAGGGTGATCGTGACGGTCTGGTCGCCGCGCCGGTTCTGCAGCCAGGCCACGACGGCCGCCGCCAAGGCTGCGGTGACGCCTCCGGGGGCCAGCAGCAGGGTCAGTAACTCTCCGGACGCACCCATGGTCCCGGGCGGCGGCGCGGTTGACGACTGCCGTACGAGGCGTGCGCGCAGTTCCGGCTGGCGCTGCAACCATCTGTGTAGCTCACTCGTACCCGCGACCCGCCCACCGTCCGAACCGGCCGAGAACAAAGTGACCTTCACTGCGCCTCCGAGACGACGACACGGCTGTTGAGCCCGTCGACTTTACCAGCGCCAACTTCGCACGGTAACGCCTGAATTGAGGCAAATATCACTCATAGGCAGGTGCGGACGGCACCGCCACTCGCACACGGACGCCATCATGACCCGCGGGGTGGGACCGCGGGGCGCGCCGGACGGCGTCCGTCGGCGCAGCCACCGCCCCCCGGGGATCGGCTTCCTCGGGTGCCACCCGGTGCAGCACGGTCAGCTCGCCGCTCACCCGGTGCGGCCCCTACCACGCCCGGTCCCGGCTCCACTGGGCGTCGGCGGCCTGTGGGCCAGGCCGGTCCGGACACCCGCAAAAGCCGTTGCCCGGCAACGATCCTCCGTCGGCGCCTGCGCCGCCGAAGCCGGCCGGCGGCCGGTCAGGGCAGATCAACCTCCAGCATCGAATACATGATCATGTCCCGGCGCTCGTCGCCCACCTGCTGCCAACTGCGCAGCACGCCCTCACGCTGAAAGCCCACATGCTCAGCCGTTCGCTGTGATGCGACATTCCACGGCTCGACGTGCAGCTGAAGACGGGGAATCCGCAGGTCCATGAGGGCCCAGCGGACAACCGCTCGCAGGGCTTTCGCCGCAATGCCTTGGCCACGGGCCGACTCGGCAAGCCAATAACCCAGCGACGCTCGTCCCTCGCCCCGATCCCTCACCCAGAGACCGACCATCCCCAGCGGGCGGCCGTCCTCGATCCGCGCGATGACGAACGGATACCCGCTGCCGGTAGACGCCCGTTCCCACTGCCGCTGGACGAAGGCTTCGCCCGCAGCCTGCGAGTACGTCGAGGGAACACTGGTGATCAACGGGATGTAGTCGTCACTCGACACCTCCTGGACAAGGGGCAGATCCCCGAGCTCCCAGGCCCGCAGCAGAAAACCGTCGCCCGCAACCAAACGCGGGACATCCAAGGGGGCAACCATGCCCACATGCTGCCGGGACCGCCACCTCAGCGCACTCCGGTTTCCGCTGCCACCAGGGCCGGACAGTACCCATACCCGACGTCACCATGACTCAAGCCGGGGCTCGGTCATCACCGTCCTCGATCCGTACGACGTCGGAGGTGGCCGAAGTACGCACCAGCCTCGAAACCCCGGCGGTGGGGTGCGAACACGTCGTACGAGGACGGACCGGAGACCGGCGCCCCCACACCGTTCCGAGTCTCTCCGGGTGTACGGAGGGGCCCGGCCGTGCTCCGTTCGGTTCCCTCGCGCGGCGCGTGTAGCCCGAACGGCCCTGTCGGGTACTCGGCGCCGCGGCAGAGGGTGGAGTGTGCAGATCGGCGTACACGGCACCCGGAGCCGTGCCCCGACCCGGAAAGGATCCGCGATGCCCGACGACACGCAGCTGACACCCACCCAGCCGGAGGAGGACGAGCTGAGGTCGCTGGACGCCCACTGGCGCGCCGCGAACTATCTGGCCGTGGGCCAGATCTACCTCATGGCCAACCCCCTGCTCACCGAGCCACTGCGCCCCGAGCACATCAAACCTCGGCTGTTGGGCCACTGGGGCACGTCGCCCGGCCTGAACCTGGTGCACACCCACCTCAACCGCGTCATCAAGGCCCGCGGTCTGGACGCCCTGTGCATCTGGGGGCCTGGTCACGGCGGTCCGGCCGTGCTGGCCAACTCCTGGCTGGAGGGCTCGTACACCGAGACGTACCCCGACATCACGCGGGACGCGGCCGGCATGGGGCGGCTGTTCAAGCAGTTCTCCTTTCCCGGCGGGGTGCCCAGCCACGTCGCGCCGGAGACCCCCGGCTCCATCCACGAGGGCGGCGAACTCGGTTACTCGCTCTCCCATGCCTACGGCGCCGCCCTGGACAACCCGGACTTGCTGGTCGCCTGCGTGATCGGTGACGGCGAGGCCGAGACCGGACCGCTGGCCGCCTCCTGGCATTCGAACAAGTTCCTCGACCCCGTCAACGACGGTGCCGTGCTGCCGATCCTGCACCTCAACGGCTACAAGATCGCCAACCCGTCCGTGCTGTCCCGCCTGCCCGAGCGCGAACTCGACGAGCTGCTGCGCGGTTACGGACACGTCCCGATCCACGTCACCGGCGACGACCCGATGGCCGTCCACCGGGCGATGGCCGCCGCGATGGACGACGCTCTGGAGAGCATCGCCGCCATCCAGAGCGGCGCCCGCGAGGGCCGTGTGACAGAGCGGCCGCACTGGCCGGTGATCGTGTTGCGCACCCCCAAGGGCTGGACCGGCCCGGCGGAGGTCGACGGTCTGCCCGTGGAGGGGACCTGGCGCGCCCACCAGGTGCCGTTGGCCGCCGTGCGGGACAATCCGGAGCACTTGCGGCAGCTGGAGCAGTGGATGCGGTCCTACCGGCCGGAGGAGCTGTTCGACGAGCATGGCGCCCCGCGCCCGCACGTGCTCGCCTGCATCCCGGAGGGCAGGAGCCGGCTGGGCGCGAACCCCCACGCCAACGGCGGCCTGCTGCTGCACGAGCTGCCCCTGCCACCGCTGGAGAAGTACGCCGTCGAGGTCGACAAGCCCGGGGCGGCCCTGCACGAACCCACCCGTGTCCTCGGTGACCTGCTGCAGGACGTCATGCACGCCACGAGCGGACGGCGCGACTTCCGCCTCGTCGGTCCCGACGAGACCGCCTCCAACCGGCTCCAGGCGGTCTACGCTGCCAGCGGCAAGGCCTGGCAGGCCCAAGTGCTCCAGGTGGACGAGCACCTCGAGCGTCACGGCCGGGTGATGGAGATCCTCTCCGAACACACCTGTCAGGGCTGGCTTGAGGGCTACCTCCTCACCGGCAGGCACGGGCTGTTCTCCTGCTACGAGGCGTTCGTGCACATCGTCGACTCCATGGTGAACCAGCACATCAAGTGGCTGCGCACCACCCGCCGACTGCCCTGGCGCGCTCCCATCGCCTCCCTCAACTATCTGCTGACCTCGCACGTGTGGCGCCAGGACCACAACGGTTTCTCCCACCAGGACCCCGGCTTCGTCGACCACATCCTCAACAAGAGTCCCGAAGCGGTCCGGGTCTACTTCCCGCCGGACGCCAATACGCTGCTGTCGGTCGCCGACCACGCACTGCGCAGCAAGGACTACGTCAACGTGATCGTGGCCGGCAAGCAGCCCTGCTTCGACTGGCTCTCCATGGAGCAGGCGAAGGTCCACTGCGCCCGCGGCGCCGGGATCTGGGAGTGGGCCGGCACCGAGGACGACTCCCGTGAACCGGACGTGGTGCTGGCGTGCGCGGGCGACGTCCCGACCCAGGAGGTGCTGGCCGCCGCCCAGTTGCTGCGCATGCACCTGCCCGACCTGGCCGTGCGGGTGGTCAACGTCGTCGACATCGCCCGGCTGCTCCCCAGCGAGGAACACCCGCACGGCATGAGCGACTTCGAGTACGACGGCCTGTTCACGGCCGACAAGCCGGTGATCTTCGCCTACCACGGCTACCCGTGGCTCATCCATCGCCTGGCTTACCGCCGCACCGGGCACCGGAACCTGCACGTGCGCGGCTACAAGGAGATCGGCACCACGACCACCCCCTTCGACATGGTCGTCCGCAACGACCTCGACCGCTATCGCCTCGTCATGGACGTCATCGACCGCGTCCCCGGCCTCGCGGTCCGTGCCGCCGCCGTACGCCAGCGCATGGAGGACGCCCGCCACCGCCATCACGCATGGATCCGCGAGCACGGCATGGACCTGCCCGAGGTCGCCGACTGGACCTGGGACGGCTGACCGGCCGTCTTCCGCTTGTTGCCCGCGGGGGGCGGGGCAGACCCTGGCGCACGCGGCCCGCCTCATGGCCGAACACCACGCCAAACGGCTGCCGGTCATGGATGACGAGGGCCGGCTGTGCGGTGTCGTCAGCCGTGCTGACCAGTTGGAGGTGTTACTCCTGGCCGACCGTGTTTACTCGGCCCGCGCGATCCGGGCCAGAGTGTGAAACGAAGTCGCACACATCAAGACGCCATGTCACCTGGTGAGCCCGCGGGGATGAGCGAGAGGGCGGCCGCCATGCCCGCGATCGGGACCGCGACGAGGCGACGGCCCGCCGGACGGTCCGGCAGCGGCCCGGCCGCCGCGTTGCCCAGGGCGCAGGACTCGCGGCCGCCGCTGCTCCGCACCGGCGGACCGGGCCGGCGGAGCAGGCGCCGTACCGGCGGGCCGCTCGGCCCGGGCCGCCGCCTCGCCGACGGGAGCGGGGGAGCGGCATTCCCCTTCCGAGAGGTCTGGTCGGGCCGTGCCGAGGGCGGCCGCTGGGTGGCGGTGCGGGGTCAGGGGCTCCCCGGCGCTTCGCCCCGGGGAGCCCCCGTGCGCAGTCCGTCCATGACCAGGTCGAGGAGCCGGGCGGCGCGGGGCCGCCAGTCCTCGCGGGGGTCGAGCTGCCACAGGCCGGCTATGGCGAGGAGGAAGTCGTCCGCGGTGACGCCGGGCCGTACGGTGCCGGCGTCCTCGTTGGCGCGGAGCAGGAGTTCCGCCGCCCGGGCCACCGGCGTCGGGGACGGCTTCGCGGGGCCGCCCGGTGCGCTGGTGACCTGCCGGATCGCGTCGGCCAGTCCGGCCTTCGTCATGGCGAACTCGGACAGCCGGTCCATCCAGGCGCGCAGGGCCTCGTCGGGTGCCCGGCTGCCGAGCAGCTGCTCGGCGCTGTCCGCGACCTGCTGCATCTCGTGGCGGTAGATCTCGAGAACGAGCGACTCGCGATTGGGGAAGTTGCGGTAGAAGGTGCCCTGTCCGACGCCGGCCTTCTTGGCGATCGCGCTGAGCGGGGCGTCCGCGCAGCGGGACAGCTCGACGAGAGCCACTTCCAGGATGCGCTCGCGGTTGCGCTGCGCGTCGGAGCGCCGGGGTGAGTCCTGCTGCTGAGGCACTCGTCCTCCTCAAGGGGCGTGGCCAAAGCTCGCCCTTGCTAAGCGGACAGCTGTCCGTTAAGTTTCCAAGTAGCGGACAGCTGTCCGGTCACGTCCACCATAGCGGCGGACGCGGCTCTGTGGCAGCCGCCAGCTGCACTGTCCGGCCCCAGCACACCGCACCTTCGCTTCGCCCCGTGCGGCTCCGGCCCGCACGACGGAGATCCCCGGGCCGCCCCGACCTTCCCGGCTGCCGTCCCGTCTGTCCTGGAAATGCGAAAGAAGCAGCTCATGGCCTCATCGACGTCCAGCGTCATCACTTTGAAGATCAACGGCGAGAAGCAGACACTGCCCGTCGACCACCGCACCACCCTGCTCGACGCACTGCGCGAGCGACTCGATCTGACCGGCACCAAAAAGGGCTGTGACCAGGGTCAGTGCGGGGCCTGCACGGTCCTGCTGGACGGACGCCGGGCCGTCGCCTGCCTGCAACTCGCCGTGGCGGCCGAGGGCCGGGAGATCACCACCATCGAAGGCGTGGCCGACGGCGAACGGCTGCACCCCGTCCAGCAGGCCTTCCTCGATCTGGACGGCTTCCAGTGCGGCTACTGCACCCCGGGCCAGATCTGCTCGGCGATCGGGGTGATAGAGGAACACGCGGCGGGCTGGCCGAGCGCCGTCACCGAGGACGTCCGCCCCGAAGCGGGACCACCGCCCCTGACCGTCGACGAGATCCGCGAGCGGATGAGCGGGAACCTGTGCCGATGCGGCGCGTACGTCTCGATCGTCGAAGCGGTGGCCCGCGCGGCGGCGGCCCGGACGCAGGGGCACTCCGAGACGGGTGCGAAGGAGACGGTGGCATGAGGGAGTTCGACTACCAGCGGGCGCACGACGTCGCCGGCGCCGTCGCACTGCTCGACGCCGATCCGGACACCCGCTACCTGGGCGGCGGCACCAACCTCGTCGACCTCATGAAGACCGGGGTCGAGCGCCCGGCACGGCTCGTCGACATCCGCGAGCTGCCGCTCGACCGGATCGAGACGACGCCCGAGGGCGGACTGCGGATCGGCGCCACCGTCACCAACGGCGACCTGGCCGCCCACCCCGAGATCCGGCGCCGCTACCCGGCGCTCGCCCAGGCGGTGCTGGCCGGCGCGTCGGGACAGCTGCGCAACATGGCCACGGTCGGCGGGAACCTGCTGCAGCGCACCCGCTGCGGCTACTTCACCGACATCACCCAGCCCTGCAACAAGCGGGTGCCCGGCAGCGGTTGCCCCGCCGTCGAGGGCGAGCACCACAACCACGCGATCCTGGGCGCGACCGAGCACTGCGTGGCCGTGCACCCCTCGGACATGGCCGTGGCACTGACCGCCTTCGACGCCGTCGTCCACTTCGAAACGGCCGACGGCCCCGGAGAGACGCCGCTCGCCGACTTCTACCTGCCCGTCGGGGACACCCCGCACCGGGAGACCGCCCTGCCGCCGGGCGCGCTGATCACCGGCATCACGCTGCCGTCCGCCCCGGTCGCCGCCACCTCCCGCTACCGCAAGGTGCGCGAGCGCGCCTCCTACGCCTTCGCCATCGGCTCCCTCGCCGCCGCACTCGACATCCGCGACGGCGTCGTCCGGGACGCGCGCCTGGCCTTCGGAGCCGTGGCGTCCCGCCCCTGGCGCGCGCGCGCCGCCGAGCGGATCCTGACCGGCGCACCGGCCGGCCCCGAGACCTACGCCGCCGCGGCGGACGCCGAACTGGCGGCGGCACGGCCGCTGCCCCACAACGGCTACAAGGTGGACCTCGCCCGCAACCTCACGGTGGCCGTCCTGACCGAACTCGCCGAGGAGGCCGCCCGATGACCACCGTCACCACCGGAACATCCGCGCGGACGGCCTCCGTCGGCACCGGCCACACCCGTGTCGAAGGCCGTGACAAGGTCACCGGCGCCGCCCGCTACTCGGCGGAGGTGCCCTTCGCCGGCCTCGCCCATGGCTGGCTGGTGCTGTCCACGGTCGCCCGCGGCCGCATCCTCGGCCTCGACACCGAACCCGTCCTCGCCATGCCGGGCGTCCTCGCCGTACTCGACCACCGCAACGCCCCCCACCTCGACACCGAATACACCGGTCTGCTGGGCAAGCCCGACCCGACCTGCGCCGTCTTCCAGCACGACCGGGTGCCGCACCGGGGCTGGCCGGTGGCGCTGGTCGTCGCGGAGACGTCCGAGCAGGCGAGGGAGGCCGCCGAAGCACTCGTCGTGCACTACGAACAGGAGCCGCACGAGACCGGGTTCACGGGCGAGCACCCGGACGCCTACCCGGTGGACGGCCATATGCCGGGCGTGACGGAGAAGGGCGACCTCGACGCCCAGCTGGCGTCCTCGGCCTTCGTCGTGGACGCGGAATACACCACCCCCGAAGAGCACCACAACCCGATGGAACCCCATGCGGCGACCGCCCGCTGGGACGACGGACGACTCGAGGTGATCGACTCCACCCAGGGCGTCACCTGGGTCGTCGGCGAACTCGCGAACCTCTTCTCACTCGACCCCGCCTCCGTGCGCGTTCGCTCCGAACACGTCGGCGGCGGCTTCGGCAGCAAGGGGGTCCGTGCCCACCAGGTCGCCGCGGTGATGGCCGCGACCATGCTCCAACGGCCCGTCCGGGTGGTCCTGACCCGACGCCAGATGTTCTCGCTGGCCGGGTACCGCAGTCCCACCATCCAGCGGGTCCGGCTCGGCGCCGACCCCGACGGACGCCTGCGCGCGCTGGAACACCGCTCCCTCAGCCGCACCTCCACCGTGTACGAGTTCGTCGAACCGGGCTCCGGGGCGGCGCGGGTGATGTACGACGCCGACGCCCACCACACCGCCAACCGCGTCGTACGGCTCGACGTGCCGTCCCCGACCTACATGCGCGCCCCGGGCGAGGCACCCGGCTCGTTCGCTCTGGAGGCGGCGCTCGACGAACTCGCCGAGAAGTGCGGGATCGACCCGATCGAGCTGCGCCTGCGCAACGAACCCGACAAGGGGCCGGTGTCCGGCCTGCCGTTCGCGGGCCGCAATCTGGCCGCCTGCTTCCGGGAAGGGGCCCGCAGGTTCGGCTGGGCGGACCGGGACGGGCGCCCCGGACTGCGCCGGGAGGGCCGCTGGCTGCTCGGCACCGGCACGGCGGCGGCCTCCTTCCCGGCGGGAGCCGCCCCCTCCACCGCGACCGCGACCGCGCATCCGGACGGCACCTTCACCGTCCGGATCTCCGCGGCCGACATCGGCACCGGGGCCCGTACCGCGCTCACCCTCGTCGCCGCGGACGCCCTCCAGGTGCGGCCCGAGCACGTCCGGGTGCGCATCGGCGACAGCGACTTCGGGCCGGCGATGATCGCCGGCGGCTCCATGGGCACCCGCTCCTGGTCCTGGGCCGTCAAGCAGGCGGCCGGTGAGCTCCGCGAACGGCTGGCCCTCGGCGCCGACATCCCCCCGGAGGGTCTCACGGTGCGATCCGACACCACGGAGGCCGTCGGAGCCCTCGCCCCCGCCGAACGGCATTCCTTCGGAGCACAGTTCGCCGAGGTCGCCGTGGACGTCACCACCGGCGAGGTGCGGGTGCGGCGCATGCTCGGCATCTTCGCGGCGGGCCGGATCGTCAACCCGCTCACCGCGCGCAACCAGTTCCTGGGCGGCATGGTCTGGGGCATCTCCATGGCCCTGCACGAGGAGGCGGTCCGGGACCGCGCCTCCGGCGGACACGTCGGTGCCGACCTCGCGGGCTATCACGTGGCCACCCACGCCGACGTCCCCCGCATCGAGGCCGACTGGATCGACGACACCCACGACGACGACCCGGTCGGGATCAAGGGCATCGGTGAGATCGGTCTCGTCGGCGCCGCGGCCGCCGTGGCGAACGCGGTCTGGCACGCGACCGGGGTACGCCACCGCAGCCTGCCCATCCGGCCCGACCGCGTCCTGTCGGCCGCCGCGGGGGTCCGGGATGCTTGACCTGGCAGCGGAGCTGCACCACTGGACCGAGGAGGGCCGGGAGTTCGCCGTCGCCACCGTGGTGGCCGTGGGCGGCAGTGCCCCGCGCGGTCCCGGCGCCGCCCTCGCCGTCGACCGCGCGGGCACCGCCATCGGTTCGGTCTCCGGCGGCTGCGTCGAGGGCGCGGTGTACGACCTGTGCGGCGAGGCGCTCCGGAGCGGCGAGAGCGTCCTCCAACGGTTCGGCTACAGCGACGAGGACGCCTTCGCCGTGGGACTGACCTGCGGCGGGACGGTCGACGTGCTGGTCACGCCGGTGGGCGCCGAGGCGCCCGTCCGAGCGGTCCTCGGCGCGGCGCTGTCGGCCGCCGCCCAGGACGCACCGGCAGCCCTCGCCCGGGTCGCCCGCGGCCCCGCCGAACTCCTCGGGCGCGCCCTGCTGGTGCGGTCCGACGGGACGTCCGAGGGCGGTCTCGGCGGCCACCCGGACCTGGACCGGACCGCGACGGCCGAAGCCCAGGCGCTGCTGGAGGCGGGCCGCACCGGCACGGTGGAACTCTCGGCGGACGGTTCGCACTGCCCCGGCGGGCTGACGCTGCTGGTCGAGTCGAACGTGCCGCCCCCGCGCATGATCGTCTTCGGCGCGGTCGACTTCGCCGCGGCGCTGGCCCGGGCCGGCAAGTTCCTCGGCTACCACGTGACCGTCTGCGACGCCCGCCCCGTCTTCGCCACCCGCGCCCGCTTCCCGGACGCCGACGAGGTCGTCGTCGACTGGCCGCACCGCTACCTTCGGCGTACCGCGACCGACGCCCGCACCGTCCTGTGCGTGCTCACCCACGACGCGAAGTTCGACGTACCGCTGCTGAAGGTGGCCCTCCGGATGCCGGCCGCGTTCGTCGGCGCCATGGGCTCCCGCCGCACCCACGACGACCGCGACCGGCGGCTGCGGTCGGAGGGCCTGACCGAACGCGAGCTGGCCCGGCTCCGCTCACCGATCGGCCTCGACCTCGGCGCCCGCACACCGGAGGAGACCGCCCTGTCGATCGTCGCGGAGATCGTCGCCACCAACCGGGGCGGCACGGGCGTCCCCCTGACCGGCGGAAGGACTCCGATCCACCGCGGACTCGGGGGAGGGGGAAGCCCGGCGGTCGCCTGACCGCCCGCGGGGCGAGCGGAGCGCTCGCCCCGGTCACCGGGGCTGGTAGGCGGTGAGCAGCGGGCGTCGTGCCTTGGCCGGGTCGGTCGCGCCCGTCGCGGCGACCCGGCCACGCGGTTCGGCCGGATGCCGACCGGTGGGACGGACGACGGCCAACCTGATCGCCATCACCGCCGTCGAGTGGTTCGTATGCAGGCGGTCACGGGAGGTCATCCGGCTGTGCCTGTTCCGGGCCGCAGGGGCTTCTTCGACCGGGAGCGTCGCCTGTCACGGCAGTTGCCTGAACGCCTGGTCGGCATCGGCTACGGCCTCGGGGTGGACGTCGTGGGCGGTGCGACCGTCGGCGATCTTCTGCCAGTTGGTCCGGGCGAGCACCCGTTGGACGGCGAGTACCTGGGCGGCCAGCAGGCGTGCCCGGATGCCTTCGCCAAGGGCGTCCGCCAGTGCCTCCTCGTCCTCGAGCTGGTACCGCGTGAGCCGTCCCGCCAGGCTCGGTGTGGTGAACACCAGCCGGTGGAACGCCACCACCTCGGGGTGATCGCTGAGGCCGGTGACGGGGTCGTACCGATCGAGGCCGGCCCGGAAGTGCCGGTGCAGCGCCGTCACCGGCTTGGTGCCGGACTTGCGGTCACGTACGACGCGTGCTGCCTCGCCCTGGTGATCCGCGAACCGGTACAGCACCAGGTCTTCCTTGGTGGGGAAGTACCGGAAGAGGGTCGGCTTGGAGACCTCGGCCGCTGCGGCGATGTCGTTGACCGAGACGCGGTCGAAGCCGTGCTCCAGGAACAGCGAGACGGCCGCGTCTCCGATGGCGTCGCGCGTCCGCTCCTTCTTGCGGGCTCGCAGTCCCGTCAACTCGCTCATCTGACCACCGTAACATTCATGACCGAGTTGCTTTTTTAACCGAGTAACGTTTTCATGGGCGGCATGCATCAGATCGACATGCCTGCGGTGCTCGTCACCGGGGCGACGGGCCGGATCGGCCGCCTCGTCATCGACCGACTCCTCGACGCGGGCGTGCCGGTCCGTGCCCTCACCCGTCGCCCCGAGGCGGCGGCGACGCTGCCGGCGGAGGTCGAGGTCTTCACCGGTGACCTCACTGTGCCCGGGTCGCTCGATCCGGCGCTGAGCGGCGCCGGTGCGGTCTTCCTCCTCTGGACCGCCCCGCCTCAGACCGTGGAGGCAGTCGTCGAGCGGCTGGCGGCCCACGTGCGGCGGGTCGTCTTCCTCTCCTCCCCGCATCGGACGCCGCACCCCCTCTTCCAGCAGCCCAATCCCATGGCGGTGCTGCACGCCGACATCGAGCGGTTCATCGCGGCCGCCGGACTCGAGCCGACGATCATCCGGCCAGGGATGTTCGCGTCGAACTCGCTGGCCTGGTGGGCGCCCGCGATCCGGGCCGGCGAAGTCGTCCAGTGGCCCTACGGCGCTGCCGAGTCGGCGCCGGTCGACGACCGCGACATCGCAGCCGTCGCGGCGCGGACGCTCTCTCAGGACGGATACGCCGGAGGCGACTACGTCCTTACGGGCCCCGAATCGCTGACCCAAGCCGCGCAGGTGGACGTCATCGGTGCCGCCCTCGGGCGCCGGATCGCATTCGAGGAGATCACGCCGGACGAGTTCCGAAGCCGATGGGAGGGTACGGTGCCCGGCTCGGCCGTCGACATGCTGCTGGCCGCGTGGGGTGCGGCGGTCGGACAGCCCGCCCACATCACCACTGCGGTGGCCGACATCCTCGGGACGGCGCCGCGAACGTTCAGCCAGTGGGCCGTCGACCACGCCGACGCGTTCACGGAGAGTCCGTAACCGCGTCGACCGCGACCCGCGCCCAACGCGGCGGCCCTCAGTCCGCCGTCCCCCGGCCCCACGCCGTCGCCTGGAACACCAGCGCCTACCGGTCTGCTGGACCGCGGCTCACTCCGCGCGGTGCGGCGGGTGACGGGCGACTTTCAGGCGGACCTCGGTGGGCATGTCGGGCAGGCCGATGGACCGGTGAGCGGTCCGCAGCGGTCCCTCGCACAGGGCGCCGAGGGTGGCACCGGGCGCGCCGTGCGGGGTGAGGGTGAGTCCGACGCGGGTGCGTGGGTGGGCGGGGCGGCCGGTGATGCGTACGGCCGCGTGCCGGACCTCCGGCAGGGCACCGGCCTCGGCTGCGATCGCGTCGCTGAGCGCGCGGTCGCGCAGTTCGACGCCCTCCTGCGGGGGCGTGCCGCCGACGGGCAGCGCGCCGGGGCGGCGCCGGATCAGCTGGGTGAGCAGCCACCACAGGGCGAGCAGGGCGACGAGGGCGAGCGCGGCGATGACCGCGGGCCACCACCACCAGCCCTGGCCGCTCCAGCGGGCCCGGTCGGCGGAGCCGAGCAGGACGTCGTCCGGGGCGGTCAGGGGCCAGCCGGCGGGCGGGCCCAGGTCGTGCCGCCGGTAGAGGTCGAACCCGGCGAAGAGGATCAGCAGTCCGCCGCCGAGCAGGACCAGTCCGGCGAGGGCCAGCAGAGTGCGGTTGAGTGCGGATCGCGGGGTCATGGCGCGGGCTCCGGGTTATGCGTCAGCCGGTGCGTCGCCGCACCCGTACGACGATGCGGGGAGGGGCCGCGAGGGCGAGCCGGTCGCGTTCCTCGCCGAGGACGGCGGTGAGGTCGTCCTTCACCTGGCGGGGGTCGCGGAAACGGACGTCCGCGAAGGCTTTGACGCGGTGGCGGCGCACCCGGACGCGCGCCGCGCCGACGCCGGGGACGCGCAGGGCGGCGTCGCGCAGCAGGCCGGCGGCGCCGGCGCGATCCAGCGAGGCCCGCAGCCGGGGGCAGCCGGCGGTGGAGCGCAGGGGCAGCCAGCGCCGTAGCCCGGGGGAGAGGGCCAGGACGATCAGCCAGAGGCCGGCGGCGGCGGCGACGGCAGCGCCCGTGAGCATCCACACGTCGTCCACGGGGCGGGTGGCCAGTGCCTCGGTCAGATGTCGCCGCCAGGCCGCCGACGGGCGTCCGGCCCGGACGGCGACGACATCGGCCAGCGCCGCGACCGCCGCCGCCAGGATCACCGCTGCGACCAGCGCCGCCGGCAGGCGGCGCGCGGACCACGGACGGTGGGTCCGGCGCCCTCCACCGCGCTCTTGGGCCGTGGCGTCCGGCTCGGGTTGGGCGTGACCGGGCGGGCCGGGGTCGGGTGCGGTGTCACGGCCGGGCCGGCCGGGGTCGGGTGTCATCGCGGGTTCCCTTCCCGCGCGGCGGGCCGGGCGGTCCGTGGCGCGTGGCCGTTCACCGGACCCGCCCCCGGCCCGGATCGGCGGCGGTCACCAGCCGCCGGATGGTGAGGGTGACCTCTCCCACGCGCAGACCGGTCAGGTAGGCCACCCGTTCGGCCACGTCCCGCTGGATGCGCTCACAGACGTAGGCGAGGTCGGCCGGGTAGGGCAGGTCCATGGTCAGGTGCAGGCGCACCGCGCCGGTGCGCACCGCGGCGGTGGCGCTCGGAGCCGCCGGCGTACCCGGGCTTGGCGGCACGGCCGCGCGCCGCGCCTGCGCCGTGCGGGCGGCCCGGGCGGCGATACGCGCGACCACCCGGTCCGGGATGACAGTCGCGCCCCGCTCGGCCGGCGGCGGCAGACCGGTGGCCGGTGCCGGGCCCGGCCCCTCGTCGGCGGAACCGGTCCGGCTCCTCACCGCTGCCTCCGTGTGCCGAGGCCGAGGTCGCCCTGCGCGGCGAGGCCGGCGATCAACCCCGCCGCACCGAGGACCAGGACCAGCAGGAAGGCCCAGAAGCCGCCGAAGTAACCGGCGAAGCCCAGGGCCATGCCGGCCACGAGGCCCGTCGTCGCTGCGTTCATCTCGCACTCACCCGTCTCGCCCACGCCCGCCCGGGACGCGGGGGTGGATCACCGCACGCGGCCCTCGTCCGGTTCGGCTTCCTCTTCCTCGTCGGGCAGGTGGACGTCGTCGACGGCGATGTTCACCTCGACGACCTCCAGGCCCGTCATGCGCTCCACGGCGCCGATCACGTTGGTACGCACGTCACCGGCGACATCGACGATGGAGACGCCGTACTCGACGACGACGTCCAGGTCCACGGCGGCCTGCCGCTCGCCGACCTCGACCTTCACCCCCCGCGTGATCCCCACGCCGCCGCCTGAGCCGGGCACGCGGTCCCGCACGGCGCCGAAGGCGCGGGCCATGCCCGCCCCGAGGCTGTGGATGCCCGCTACCTCACGGGCGGCCATGCCCGCGATCTTGGCCACCACGCCGTCCGCGATGGTGGTCTTCCCCCGCGTCTCGGCCGGGGCCCCGGCCCCGGTACGGCCCTTCAGCGCGCTCACCCCCGTGTCGGGCCGGCTGCCCCCGCCGACGCTGGTGATGTTCTCCGTCATGGCGGTCGCCTCGATCGGTCGGTCGGACACCGGTGTGGTGCCCTCGAAAGGTTGGATACGGCCGGCGGGGTATTTCTCACGCCCATCCGACGTGACGTGCATCACATCTCGGTGTCGGGTTACCCGGACGGTCCAGCCCTGCGCGGGAACACCATGAACGAACGCACTGCTTACCCACCGCCGGAATACGGCTTGGCGGACGGATTCCTGGCCGTACGGGCGGCCGAGGGGGACGAGGACGCCTTCGCCGTCCT
Organism: Streptomyces sp. NPDC104831; assembly: GCF_055583025.1. Taxonomy (NCBI): domain Bacteria; kingdom Bacillati; phylum Actinomycetota; class Actinomycetes; order Kitasatosporales; family Streptomycetaceae; genus Streptomyces; species Streptomyces sp. NPDC104831. Next base: position 44,506 of record NZ_JBVJOT010000003.1, on the reverse strand, counting down.
CGTCCAGCGTCACGGCCGGCCCCTCCTCGCCCTGGCCCGCGGCATGCTCGGCAACCCCCAGGACGCCGAGGAGGCCGTTCAGGACGCCTTCATCAGCGCCTGGCGGCGCCTGCCGGAGTTCCGCCGCACCGCGGAGTTCCGCACCTGGATGTACCGGATCACCGTCAACCGCTGCCTGGCCGCGCGCCGCCGCCACCGGCCGCCGCCCCTCCCGCTGGAGACGGCCGCCGAACCCGCGGCGCGGGACGCCCGGAGCCAGCCCGCCCGCTGTGCCGAGCAGGACGCGGCCGTCGCCGCACTGTCCCGCGCGCTCGACGGTCTCCAGACCGGGCAGCGGCTGTGCTGGATCCTGCGCGAGGTGCAGGGCCTGTCCTACAAGGAGATCGCCCAGATGACGCGGACCAGCGAACAGACCGTGCGCGGCAGACTCTTCCGGGCACGCCGATCCCTCCAGGAGGCGATGGGCCCATGGCGCTAGACGACGCGCGGGCGCGCCCCGCGGCATCCGCCCGGCCCGCCGGGCCCTCCGCCGGCGCGCCGCCGTTCGCGGGTGACGTCGTGCTGTCCTGCGGCCGGCTGCTCAGCCGGGTCTGGGAGCAGGCGCGGGACGCGGCGCCGGCCGCCGACCCCCACACCGTCTCCTGCCCGTACTGCCGCGAGGCCGTCGAGGGGCTGGCCACGCTGGACGCGGCCACCCGGGCGATGCGCGCCGAGGACGCCGCCGCCCACCACGCGCTCGTCGGTCGCGTCATGGACGCCGTCAGGGCGGAGGCACGACTGGGACGGCTGCTGCCCCTGGCCGACCCGGACCAGGACCTGCGGATCACCGAGCGCGCCGCCGCCCGGGTGCTGCGGGCGGCGGCGGACGCGGTTCCCGGTGCGCGGTCCGCGTCCTGCCGGCTCGCGCCCGAGGGGGAAGGCGTCGGCGTGCGGGTGACCATGACCCTGGCCGCTGCCGCGGACCGCCCGCTGCCCGACCGGGCCGGTGAGGTACGCCGGTCGGTCCTCCACTCGGCCGGACAGGATCTGGGACTCGCGCTGACGGCCATCGACATCACCGTCGTCGACCTCCTGGCGCCCGACCCGCCCCCGCACCCAGGTCCGGTGAACGGTGGCGACGTGCGATGACCCTCCGCCCGAGCGGCCGCGTTCCCCGGTGCCGCGGCGGAGGCGGCCCTCGCGGTCTCGTTCGCTTCGTTGCGCTTGGCGCGGGTCGACCGGGCCCGTACCGAGTCTGTGCGCGAGGTGGGTCATCCGGGCGGTCGACATCGATCCGGTGTCCATCCGCCGTGGAAGGACTGCGTCTCGACTCAGCCTCGCTCCTTCGACGCGTTGCCCTCGACGGCTTCGACGACCTTCTTCGCCGTGGCCTTGGCCGAGCCCGGGTTCTGGCCGGTGACGAGGCTGCCGTCGGTCACGACGTAGGAGACGAACGGCAGTGCCGCCTTCCGGTACAGCGCCCCGCGCTGTTTGGCCTTCTCCTCGGCGTTGTAGGGGACCAGCTTGTCGACGCGGGCGAGGACCTCCTCGGTCCAGGCGAATCCCGTCATCTCGCGGCCGGCGATGAGGTAGGAGCCGTCGGAGAGCCGAGTGTTGAGCAGGCCGCAGTAGCCATGGCAGACCGAGGAGACGATGCCGCCGTGCTCGTAGATCTCGCGGGTGATGCGCTGCAGGCCCTCGCTGTCGGGGAAGTCGTACATCACCGCGTGACCGCCGGTGAAGTAGATCGCGTCGTACTCGGAGGGGTCGATCCGGTCCGGACTCGCCGTGTTCTCGAGCAGCGCCATCTTTCCAGGGTCGGCGCGCCAGGCCTTGGCGGTCTTGTCGTAGTTCGGGAACTTCAGCGCACGGGGCTCGAGAGGCACCGCGCCGCCGGCCGGGCTGACGAGCGTCTGCTCGTAGCCGTGCTCCTCGAAGACGTGCCAGGCGTGCGTGAGCTCGGAGAGCCACAGGCCAGTGGTGTGGGAAGGGTCGTCGTAGTGGCCGACGTTGGTGACGACGTCCAGGACGCGCGTGGTCATGGCTGATCTTCCTTCATGCGGACCGGAGTGGCGGGGTGACGGGCCGTCGTAGCCGGTGATCGGTCAGCGGACGCCCAGGGCACGCAGCGTCTTGAACGCCCGGGTCAGGATCCGCGCCCACTGCTCGTGCTCGACCCCGCCGGGCGGGGTGAAGCCCTGGAGGCGCTGGTGGGCGACGGTCTGGGCCTCGGTGTACTTGAGCAGCCCGTCGGCGCCGTGACGGCGGCCGAGGCCCGAGTCGCCCATGCCGCCCATGGGGGCGTCGATGCTGCCCCAGGCGGCGGCGAACGCCTCGTTGACGTTGACGGTGCCGGCGTGCAGCCGCCCCGCGACCTTGCGGGCCTCGGTGCCGTCGCGGCCCCAGACGCTCGCGTTGAGGCCGTACGGCGTGGCGTTGGCCATCGCCACCGCCTCGTCGACCGACCGGTAGCGGTAGACCGACACCACGGGGCCGAACGTCTCGTGGTCGAACAGCGTCATCGCCGGCGTCACATCGGTCAGGATCGTCGGCTCGTAGAACAGCGGCCCGAGATCGGGACGGGCCTTGCCTCCGGCCAGCACGGTCGCGCCTTTCGCCACCGCGTCGTCGACGTGCGCGCTGACGGTCTCGAGCTGCGAGGGGGTGGTCAGCGAGCCCATGTCCACCGAGAAGTCGTAGGCCGCACCCAGACGCATGGCCCGGACGCGCTCGACGAACGCGGTGACGAACGCGTCGTGGATCTCATCGGCGACGTAGAGCCGCTCGATGGACACGCACAGCTGCCCGGCCGAGGGGAAGCAGGCGGCGACCGCGCCGGCCGCGGCCTTCTCGATGTCGGCGTCGGCGAGGACGACCATGGCGTTCTTGCCGCCGAGCTCCAGGGACGCGCCGATCAGCCGCTCACCCGCGTCGCGCGCGATCCGGCGCCCGCTGGCGGTGGAACCGGTGAACATCATGTAGTCCCCGCCGGCCATCAGCGCGCCTCCGATGGAGCTGCCGCGGCCGATCACCATCTGCCAGACGTCGGCCGGCAGGCCCGCCTCGCGCATCAGGGCCAGCGCCCACAGCGCGGTCAGGGCGGTCTGGGTGTCGGGTTTCTGCACGACGGCGTTGCCGGCCATCAGGGCCGGGATGGCGTCGCCGGCGGCCATGCTGAGCGGGTAGTTCCAGGGCGAGATGACGGTCACGACGCCCTTGGGGTGGCGCAGCTCGGTGGTGTGGGTCAGAACCGGGATCGCGCCCTTGCGGCGCTTGGGCGCCAGCAGCCGCCGGGCGCTGCGAGCGTAGTAGCGGGAGGTGATCGCGATGTCGCTCACCTCGAGGAATGCGTCGCGACGGGTCTTGCCGCTCTCGGCCTGCATCAGGTCGAGGGCTTCCTCCTGCCGCTGGAGGACGAGATCGTGGAAGCGCAGCAGGATGCGCTTGCGGTCGGCCACCGGGGTGGCCGCCCAGCCGGCCTGGGCGGCGCGCGCCCGGGCGAAGGCGTCCTCGACGTCGTCGGGGGTGGAGACCGGCAGGTCGGCGAGCGCTGCTCCGGTGTACGGGGAGGTCGTGGTGACCCGCTGGGCGCGGGCACCGGCGGCCACCGAAGTGGCCAGGCGGGTCAGACGGGCCGGGGTCAGCGATGCCGGGAGGGGGGTCTGGAGACGGCCGGTGTTCGTGGCGGTGGTCATCGCGGTCTCAGCTCCGGTCCTGGATGGAGGTGGGTACGGGCATGTGCAGCGCCAGCTGGCCCTCGGTGGTGACGTCGAGCTGGATCGTGCGGATCGGCCTCAGTGAGCGCAGGTCGTCGCTCAGCCGGCCCTGGCCGAGCCGAAGGTCCAGGCCGCGGGGGAAGCGCGTGGTTCCCGAGGAGAGCATGTTGATCTGGCTGGTCGTGGAGTGCCAGGCGCCGTCGATCGTGGTGTAGGAGGTCAGAGTCGAGACGTGTGCGCCGGTGGGCCGGGCGGTCTGCTTCGGGGTGGGCGCCGACAGGGCGAGGTCAAGGCCGCCCTGGTCGTTGGCGACCCGGGTGGAGGTGCGCGCGGTGTCGATGTCGACGTCGAGCTCGGTGACCCATTTGGGGAACCCATAGCCGTCGTGGCCGCGCACCTGCGCGATCTCGGTGCTGACCGGGAGTGAGAGTACGTAGGAGTGCAGGGAGTCGTTCTTGAGTCCGGTGACCAGGTCGAGCAGGCCCAGCCCGCCGTGCCGCGCCGGCTTCACGGCGATGCCGACCGCGGCCTCGGTGTAGAAGTCGATGTCGCACACGTCGTACCGAAAGGCCATCACGGAGACGATCCCGAGCCCCGGGGCGATTTCGAGCGGGTCCAGCTCCCGGGGCAGGCGGGCCCGGATCGCCTTGGCCGGCGCGAGCATCGTGAGGCGGGCCGTGGAGATGCGGTAGTAGAAGTTCGGCGTCAGTGTGGGCCCGATGCGGGAGTCCACGCGGCTCTTCGGCATCCGGCGGAAGAAGTCGACGCTGCTGACCCGCGGGTCCCGTGCGACCTCGTCGAGGTCGGTGTCCATGCGGAACCGGTCATAGAGGCCGCCTTCCGGGACGGTGACGAGACGCCCTCCGAGATCGACCTCTACGGTCCGGTCGGTCGGCTTGCCGGTCGATGCCATGGACTGTCCTCCAATGTGAGCGATGCTAACACCGAGGATCGCACGGGATGTGAGCACCGTCAACAATGGGGGGTGCGAGGCGCGCGGCAATCGGACGGCGCGTGTCAGGAGCCGACCGATGGGATGGCGAGGAAGGCGCTACGCAACCGGTCGGCGGCCCCCTCGCTCGACGCGGTCGGCAGCTTGCCGTCGAGGTGAACCAGGCTGGACCGTGGGCGAGCCCCCAGTCGGGCGCCGCAGTGCGAAGGTGGCGTAGGTGACGGCGAACTCGGCCGGGTTCGGGAGCGAGGCAGGCAGGTCGGGCCCACCGCCCAGGCCGGCCGATCCGGTGGTAACCACTCCTCTCTGATGTTGACATTGCTTACTTATTCCTCTTATGCTTTGTTAGCACCGTAAACATAAGGTGTGTCCCAAGGACCGAGACCCGCGGGAACGGGCCCCCGTGGCGCTCACCGGCCGACCGACGTCCGCGGTCGACCAGCCGATCACCACACCGGCACTCGTCATTAGCCTGGGCGACGACACGTTGTCGCCGGCCGGGGCAGTCGACGACCTCGCTCATCGTTTCTTCTCGTCCACCTCGGTGACACATTGGCACGACACCAGCGATCAGGTGCCCGAAGCCCGGCCAACGACCACATCGGCCGGCTCCGCACCCCGGCCACGTTGGTCGACGGCATCGTCACGTGGTGGTGCGACGCTGCTCGTGGTCGAGCTGTCGTCGCCACCCGCACCATCCACCTCAAGGAGACCCCATGCAGACCGTTCTCGGCGCCGGCGGACCGATCGCCGACGAGCTCGTGAACGAGCTCCACCGCAGCCACACCAAGGACATTCGCCTCGTCAGCCGCAAGCCGTCGAGGGTGAACGACACCGATGAGCTCATGGCCGCGGACCTCACCGACACCGACGCCACCAGCCGTGCCGTCGCGGGCAGCGACATCGCCTACCTCACCGTCGGCCTGCCCTTGGACTCGGAGCTGTGGGAGCGACAGTTCCCCGTCATGATGCGCAACGTCATCGACGCCTGCGCCGAACACGGCACGAAGCTCGTCTTCTTCGACAACACCTACATGTATCCCGGAACGTCGACGCCCCAGACCGAGTCGACAGCGTTCGCACCAGGTGGACGCAAAGGGCGGGTCCGCGCACAGATCGCCACCATGCTGCTCGATGCCATGCGGGCCGGACGGGTCGAAGCCCTGATCGGCCGCGCGCCCGAGTTCTACGGTCCCGGCCGGACGAAGAGCTACACGAACTCGTTGGTGTTCGACCGGATCAAGGCGGACAAGCGGCCGTTCGTTCCGGTCGACGCCCATGCCAAGCGGTCCCTGATCTGGACCCCCGACGCGAGCCGCGCTCTCGCCCTGCTCGGCAACACACCGGATGCCTACGGCCAGGTGTGGCACCTGCCGGTCGACCCGGACCGGCAGTCCTACGCCCAGCTCATCGACATCGCCGGCGAGGTCACCGGCCGCAAGATCGGCTACACGGTGCTGCCGATGCTCGCCTTCCGCCTCGGGCGCCGCTTCGTCAAGCCGCTCGACGAGATGTACGAACTGCTCATCCGCTACCGGGACGACAACATCTTCGACAGCTCGAAGTTCGCGGCCCGCTTCCCCGAATTCCAGGTCACGAGCTACCGGGAGGGAGTACAGCGGATCCTCACCGGCTGACCCGTCGACAGGTACTCCCGATGGCCGACTCATGCCGCGATGCCGAACCGGGTGCCAGGACCGCAGTCGGTCCGGAGGTTCATCGCCCTGCGGCCAGACCCAGGAAGTGATGTGGCTGGGCACTTGCGGCAGGGCGCCGATAGATGCCCACCCCGACGCGTCACATGACCTCACCCAGTGGCCCTACTGTCACCAGAAGGTGTTCATGGGGCTCACACAACGCTAGCGTCAAGTCCATGATCGTATGGCTCAACGGCACACACGGTGCGGGCAAGACGACAACGAGCACGCTCCTCCAGAAGTTGCTGCCGGACTCACGGGTGTTCGACGCCGAGAAGGTCGGCGAGACCCTCATGGATATCAAGCCAGGGCTGCCCGCGACGGACAACTTCCAGCACTGGCCGCCGTGGCGGCCGCTCGTCGTCGAGACCGCCCGACGCGTCCTCGACTACACCGGCGGCACCCTGGTGATGCCCATGACCGTCCTGGTCGAGCAGTACTGGCGAGAGATCAGCTCGGGCCTTGCCGAGCACCGTATCCCGGTCCGCCACTTCGTCCTCCACGCAGACCAGGACACTCTCCGCGCGCGTATCGCTGGCGACACGGTTCTCGGCCCCGACTCCCCGTTCCGGCTCCGGTACCTCGAGCCCTACGCCGAGGCGGCCCGCACGTGGCTGCACGCCGAGGCCGAGGTCGTGGACACCACGCACCTCACCCCCGCCCAAGTCGCCCAGCAGATCGAGGAGGCCGTCAGGAGCTGAGGGGCCAGCCGGCAACCAACCCTGTGGCGCCGCACCTTCCAGGTTGGGGTCGTTGCCGGACGTGAGACGGTGCTTGCGGTGCCCGGGGGCCGTGCCGTCCCGTGCGGCGGATGCCGAGTGCCCGGAGCCACGGGTCTGGCCGACGGCTGATGGGTTGGCGATCTTCCGTTTCCATGCCGATGACGAAGTCGATTTCGACGTCCAAGCTGATCGAGTCTTTCTCCTTGCGGATCCGCAGGTCAGGTACTGAGCCGCGGTGATCAAAAATCGCTCGGGGCCGAGGCGAAGATGCCCCCCGGCACGGCAGCGGCCGCGCAAAGACCAGGCCGCTTGTCCGTTGCAGTTGTCCGTGATCCGCCGTCGGCGGGCTGCCGAGGAACTCCCGGGCGCCGCGAAGCCGGATGATCAGGAGCCCCCTGTGCGGTGTGGCTGTAGAGGCGCATGTCCAAGACTCCGGGGAGGCGTGTGGCGGTCCGTCGGCCGGCCGGCAGCAGGGAGGAATCGTTGCCGTCGCGCCGGGGATGAGCACGGCGAGCTCGTAGCGGCTGGGTCCCTGGGATCCGGCGGCGAGACAAGGCGGGCGAGCGGCTTCCTCGACGGAGCCGCCCTCTCCGACGAAACTGCTCTTGTCGCACCAGCTCGCGACGCCGTGCAGAACATCCCCGGCGAGCCCGCGGAAGGCGTGGGACAGCTTGATGCGGGCCGGCTTCGGCGGGGGAGCGGGACCGGCGCGTCGTCCATGGACTGTTCTGGCGAATGGAGGCGGCGAAGGCCGGGTTCGGGCACTGTCTGGCTGGTGGCCTCCGGCTTCTGACGTGGCCGTTTGGCGGGTCAGGGTGATCTCGTGTTCGCCGGCCCGAATCATGGGTGAACCGTGGTGAGGTGTGGGCGTCACCTCTGGTCGCTACGATGCGCGCCGGGGTCGCGTCCCAGAGGGGCGCGGAAACGTTTCCTGAGGGGGATCACCTGTGTTTGTGCTGTCCATCGTGCTGCTCATAGCGGCCGTCGTCCTCTTTCTCGTCGGCCGGCTCCGGGAGGTGAAGGGCTGGAAGCTCGGGGCGGCGCTCAGTGGCGTGGCGGGCCTGCTGGCGGCGACGTTCGCCTGTGTGCATGTCGTGAGTGCCTACGAGGTCGGCGTCCCGGTGACCTTCGGGAAGACCGGTACGCCGCTGACGTCCGGGGTGCACTTCAAGTCGCCGTTCACCGACGTCACGTCCTTCTCGACCCGTCCGGTCGATCTCGATCTCAACGGCAAGGACGTCGTCGAGGTCCGCTCCTCGCAGGGCGGTGTGCTGTACGCCGACGTCACCCTCAAGTGGGCCGTGGTGCCGGCGAAGGCGGTTGAGCTGTACCGGCTCGCGGGCAGCGAGGAGGCTGTCGAGCAGCGGCTGGTGCTGCCCGACGCCCGCGAGATCATCCGCAACGTCTTCGCCAAGCACACCAGCGAGGAGGGATACGCTTCCGCGCGCGAGCAGATCGGTTCCGAGATCTCCGGCCTCGTCAAGGGGCGTCTGGCGCCGCGCGGGATCGACGTCACCACCGTCAACCTGCGCAATGTGCGGCCGTCGGAAAAGCTGCAGGACCAGATCGACAAGAAGATCCAGCAGGAGCAGGCCACCGAGCGGGCCACGGAGGCGGCGCGTACGGCGAAGGCGGAAGCTGAACGCAAGCGGATCGAGGCGGAGGGCATCGCCGCCGCCAACAAGATCATCGAACGCTCGCTCAGCGACAAGGTGCTGTACAACCAGTGCCTGGAGGCCTACAAGGAGGCCGCCAAGGCCAATCCCGTCTATGCGGTCCCCTGCGGCACGGACGCTAACGGCACACCGGTGATTGTGGACAGCGGTAAGAGGTGACACGGGCGCCGAGAGGAAGAAGCAGGGGAGTGGCCTGGACGCTCCCGGACTTCATGCTCACCCGTGCCGTGCCCGGTCCTGATCTGCCTCCGGTATGGGCAGCCGGGCCGAAGTGGGACGGCTACTGGGCCCGGCTGGTAGTACCCCACGGTGACATGACGGCGGCGTACCCGGAGATCCGAGCCGTCGCCCTCGCCTGGATGCCGGGCGGCTCGACGGAGCAGCCGCCACAACTGCTGTCGAAGGGGCGGCCGGGGCGGCGGGCAGGCACTCGGCGGTGGGTCGGGTGCCCAGGGGGAGACGGTCGGCGCCAGCCGTTACCGGTTACCAGTTGCAGGCCGGCCGGTGAGGACCCGGGTCGCGCCGCTCAGGGCGGAGCGGTCGGCTTTCCTCGGGCCTCAAGATCTGCCGGGCTTGTCGATGGCCTTCAGGGGTCTTGGAGCGCTTGACCGTCTTGCCGACGTCGTAGCGGGGTGCCCGGTGCCTGTTTCTGGCGCCGGGTGGCCATCCGGGGCCGGGTCGATGGGTGTGGGAACACGGGCCGGGCAGGCGAGGTGGGCGCGGATGTTCCTGAATCGTCGGCGGACCCGGGCCGGGGCGAGCCGGTCGGAGGTGGTCGGTTTCTCCCAGGGCCGGCGATGGTCCGCGGCGAGGGGTCGGGCGGACCGGAGCTGGGTGCGGGCGACGATCAGGATCCAGGTCCAAGCGACGGAGAAAAGCCTGCCGGAAGCGGTCCACGTCATCAGGGGTGGCACCGGTCCTGGAGGACCACAACCACAGCGGCGGAGCATCCCGGTCCTTCGATGGATGCTCGACCTTCAGCCGCATCAACGTGCCTTCCAGCGGCAGCACAAGGTAAGTGCCTGTTCCTGAACCTTGTTCGGCGCTGGGCAGGGTCCGTTTGGGTTCTCCGGGCGTGAGGGCCTGCCGTTCGGTGAACGGCTACCGTGACCAGTTGCCGAACGGCTCATCGGTCGGGATGGCCACGAGCTGCCGCAGACGAAAAGGCCGGTCCGAGCAGCCCTGGACCGGCCGTTTCATGGCGAGGGTCAGCTCGGTGGTGGTCGCTGTCCCGCGTGCGTGCGGCAGAGGTTCGGCGGCTGGCGGTGCCAGGTTGGGTCAGTTGAAGGCCGTGGTCACGGCGTCCGAGAGCCGGTTCAGTATGTCCCGCGAGAGTTGCACCGAGCCGGTGAACGAGAGGAAGCCGTGAATGGCTCCCTCGACCGGGAGGTGTTGGACCGGTACGCCGGCGTCGGCCAGCTTGCGGGCGTAGTGGCCGCCTTGGTCGCGCAGGGGGTCGTTCTCGGCGGTGACGATGACGGCGGGAGCAAGTCCGGCCAGTTCGTCGCAGCGAGCCGGTGAGACCCGCGGGTCGGCGCCCTGGTCCGGGGTGCTGAGGTAGGCGCCCCAGAACCACTCGAGGTAGGAACGGGACAGGACCGGGCCCGTCATGTTCTCGTACATCGAGGGGCTGTCGTCGAACCGGTCGACCGCCGGGTAGGCGAGCACCTGGAGGGTGATGTGAGGTCCCCCTCGGCGCAGAGAGTCCTGTGCGAGAACCGCGGCAAGGTTGCCGCCGGCGCTCTCGCCGAACACGGCGATGCGCTCTCCGTCGCCCCCGAAGTCCGGGGCGTTGCCCGCGACCCAGGTCAGTGCGGCATAGGCGTCGTCGACCGCGGCCGGGAAGCGGTGCTCGGGTGCCAGTCGGTAGTCGACGGAGACCACGACCGTGCCGGAGCGGCTGGCCATGATGCGGGCCATGTTGTCCTGGGTGTCCAGATCGCCGAAAACCCACCCGCCGCCGTGGAAGAAGAGCGTCACGGGCAGTGGCCCGGCATCCGGCTCGGTGAAAGGCCGGTAGATACGGACGGGTATGTCGCGGCCTTCGGCAGCGGCCGTGGCGTCCCGGACGTCGGCGACCGGTACGGGAGCGCCGGCCAGGGTGCCGAACGCGCGCCCGAACGCGCGGTTCTCCGCCACCGTCAGGGTTTCGGGAGCCGGTCCGCCTTCTGCGGCCACTTTCTTGAGCAGGATCTCGATCTGGGGGTCGAGGGGCATGGCACTCACCTGTCTGAAGAGACGGCCACCCGTTATGGAATGACCTCTCCAAGATGATCGGTAGGGCATAGTTGGAATGTCAATTCCAACTTGAGTAGTGTGGGCATATGAGCGCACCAGCGAAGACCGGAGAGTCGAAGAGGCAGCGGCTCACCAAGGGCGGCCGCAAGACCCGCGAACGCATCATCGAGGCCGCTGCGGAGCTGATGTTCCACCGCGGCGCGGGGGGCACGAGCATCCCGGACATCCAGGCGGCCGCCGGGGTCAGCGCGTCGCAGATCTACCATTACTTCGGCGACAAGCAGGGCCTGGTCCTGGCGGTCATCGACCACCAAACGGACATCCAGCTCGCCCAGCAGCGTCCGCTGCTGGACAACCTGGACAGCATCGAGGCCCTGCGCGAGTGGTGCGACGGGGCAGGGAGCCGACAGGACGCGAGAGGATGCGAAGGCGGCTGCGAGATCGGCTCACTCGCCAGCGAACTCGCCGACGGCGACCAGTCGGCACGGGCCAGACTCGTCTCCGCCTTCGACCGGTGGGAAGGCCCCATCAGGTCGGGACTCGCACGCATGCAGGCACGGGGCGAGCTGAGCGAGCGCGCCGATACCGCCGCGCTCGCCACCGCTCTGCTGGCCGCCATCCAGGGCGGCATGCTGCTGTCCCAGGTCCGCCGGTCGAGTACCGCCTACCGGCAGGCCGTGTCAGCGGTGATCGACCACATCGAGAGCCTCCTCGTCCGGTAGCGGCTTGGGGGCGTCAGCTCCCGGCCGGACCCGCGGCCGCCGGCCTTCGCCCTCACCCGGCCCGGCGGACGGCTCGGCCCGAGGGCCTGGTCCACGAGCGACGTCTTCGGCAGGTGCTCAGTGGGCACCTGCTTGGCGGCCGCGAAGGGGCACCTTTGGTCTGGCAGAAGGTGGCGCGGTGGTTCAGACGATCATGAAGAAGGGGCCGTGGTCCATGACGTCGTCAGCCCGCCAGTGCCTCCCCGAAGGCCCCGGCCTCCTGTGTCACCCCGCTGCAGTCGGTCGCCGCGTCGTCCGAGTCGGTGTCGTCGTCGCACTGCTGGTCGCGGAAGGCCGACCACATCGACACCCAGGCGAGGGACTTCTCCTGCGCGAAGGCCCGCACCTGCGCCGCGTCGTCCAGCGTGAACGTCTCCCCGGCCACGTCGTTGACGCCGATCATCGAGGTCAGTGCCATGCCCCGCCAGGCCTTGGCGTCGGACAGGCCGAAGACCTCCTTGAGCTGGGCGTGCGCGGCCTTCGCGGAAGTGACGGCGTAGTCGCCCATGTCACCGGTGTAGGACTCGCCGTAGTTCATGGTCATCAGGTTGACCGTGGAGACCTGGACGCCGTGGTCGTTGGCGGACTCCAGCAGCGCGAGACCGTCGTCGTCGAGCCCTGAGGGCATCACCGGCAGGGTGTAGGAGATCTTCAGGTCCGTCCGCTCCCGTTGGAGCAGCGCGAGCGCCTCCGAGCGCAGGGCCACCGAGCCGGAGTCGGTCAGCTCGTCGCCCTCGATGTCGAAGTCGGCCAGCGTGGCACCGGCGGCGTCCAGCGCCTCGCCGTAAGCCTCGGCCAGTTCCTCGGCGCTGTCGCAGGTCGCGGCCAGTTCCTTGCCGGAGGCGCCGCCGAAGGAGACGCGGACGCCGGCGCCGTCCGTGGTGAGTCCGGCGATCCGGGAGGCGACCGTGGGGTCGTCGATGGCGTGGGTGCCGTTCCACTCCGGGGTGCAGCCATTGCCCGAGGAGATCACGAAGGCCAGGTTGTACGTCGCCGGGAAGCCCGCCGAGTCGTTGGCGGAGGCGCCGGTCGCACTGACGTACGGGGCGTACGCCGTGGCCGACGTGGCGGTCGACGAGGGGGCGGCCGACGGTGCGGCGGGCACCGCGTCCGTCGTACCGTTCGCGTTCTGCGAACATCCCGCCGCCGCAAGGGCGATCAGACAGACGAGTCCGGCGGCGGGCTTTCGTTTGCGGCTCATCTCGTGTGCTCCTGCTCTCGTTCGCTTTGTTCCAGGACGGAAACGAAGAATGTCTCCGAACCGGCAAGGTTCCATACGGGACTGTGTCCCACCTGGGCAAACATTCAGGAATCCGGAGACTTTCCCAGGTGAATGACAGGTCCGGACGTTTCTCATGGGTGGCACACAAGAAATCCGGCGCTGCGGTCACATAAACGCTCTCTAATGTCCGGGGAATGCATTCCGATACCGCCACCGAAACCCGCGCCGCCGCGCGCGGTCGCCGTCGCAAACGCGGCAACGCGTCCACCGACGGACCAGTGTTCGTTGACAACTCCGGTCGCAGGGCCCGGCTGCTGCGCCGGATCGGGCTGCTCCTGGGCGTCGTCTGTCTCGGGTACGCGATCGTGCTGGGCGCGGCCTTCATGGGCATCGGCACCTCGGTCAATCCGTCCTCGCTGCTGCCGTTCGGCGCGAGCGGGAACGGTACCGCCCCGGGCGGCGGCATGCGGCCGGAAGGCGGAACCGTCCCGAGCGGCGTCCCCACCGGCACCCCGAGCACTGTCCCGAGCGGCGCCCCCACCGGCGTACCCAGTGGCGCGCCCACCGGGGCTCCCGACGGCACCCCCGCCGGCGCCCCACCCGGCGGCGCTGCCGTCGGCCCCGTACCCGACCCGGCCGCCTCCGCGACCGCCGACTGACCGGAATCGGGGCCACCCCATGACCACCACGACACCCTCGCGCGGCCGGCGCCGCGCCCCCAGCCGCATGGAGCGGGCGGCCGGCCGCGCCGCGGCCCTGCAACGGCCGCGGGTCATCCTCGCCCTGCTGCTCCTGCTGGCGCTGACCTGCGTCATGCTCCTGGACGGCTACCTGCGCGCCGAGGTCGGCGGCGACCAGCGCGTCCGCACCGGGGCCGGTTCCAGCGACGTGCCCGACAAGATCATCGACGGCGGGCCGATCCTCACCTTCCAGGGCGGGCAGGCCACCACCGTCTCCGTCCCGGACAAGACGATCGCGCTGACCTTCGACGACGGTCCCGACCCGACCTGGACACCGAAGGTCCTCGAAATCCTGGAGAAGTACGACGTGCCCGGAACGTTCTTCCTGGTCGGCTCGATGGTCTCGCGTTACCCGGGCATCGTCGAGGACATGGTCGAGCAGGGCAACGAAGTGGGTGTCCACACCTTCACCCACGTCGACCTCTCCTACCAGAGCGACGCCCGCGTCACCCGCGAGATCGAGCAGACCCAGTTGGCGCTGGCCGGCGCGGCCGGGATCACCACCACGCTGTTCCGGGCGCCGTACTCCTCCAAGACGGACGCCATCGACAACTACAGCTGGCCGGTCTACAAGAAGCTCGGCGAGGACGGCTATACCAGCGTCTTCATCGACACCGACAGCGACGACTGGAAACGCCCCGGCGCTTCGAAGATCATCAAGTGGGCCACGCCGAAGGACGACGAGGGCGCGTCCGTCCTCTTCCACGACGCCGGCGGCGAGCGTTCGCAGACGATCGCGGCGCTGCCGAAGTACATCGAGAAGATGCGGGCGAAGGGCTACAACTTCACCACCATCAGCGGCGTCATGGCGGAGCAGCGCAGCGCGGACCGGGGCGCCGCGCCGCTCCGGAGCGGGATCCCGCAACTCCAGACCGCCCACCACCGGGCCACCGGCGCCACCCTCTACGAGGGCAAGGCACTCATCGCGACCGTCGCCGTCGCCGAGTGGACCGTGCCCGCCCTGTCGGTGGGGCTGACGATCGTCGGCGTGGCCGTCATGGGCCGCTTCGGGATGATGCTGCTGCTCGCCCGCCGCCACTACAGACAGCGCAACAAACGCCGGTTCAGCTGGGGACCGCCCGTCACCCGCCCGGTGAGCGTGATCGTCCCGGTGTACAACGAGAAGGAGTGCATCGCCAACACCCTGGAGTCGCTGGCCGCCAGCACCCACCCGATCGAGATCATCATCGTGGACGACGGCTCCTCCGACGGCACCTGCGAAATCGCCCGCGACGCCGCCGCCGCGCTCGGCATGACCAACGTCCGGGTCATCCGCCAGGACAACGCAGGCAAGCCCGCCGCCCTCAACAACGGCGTCCGCAACGCCGGTTGCGACATCGTCGTGATGATGGACGGCGACACCGTCTTCGAGCCGGACACCGTACGGCACCTCGTCCAGCCGTTCGCCGACCCCGCCGTCGGCGCGGTCGCGGGCAACGCCAAGGTCGGCAACCGCGACACGGTGATCGGCGCCTGGCAGCACATCGAGTACGTGATGGGCTTCAACCTCGACCGGCGCATGTACGACCTGCTGCGCTGCATGCCGACCATCCCCGGCGCGATCGGCGCGTTCCGCCGCGAGGCGGTCCTCGGGGTCGGCGGGATGAGCGAGGACACCCTCGCCGAGGACACCGACATCACCATCGCCATGCACCGCGCGGGCTGGCGGGTCGTCTACGAGGAGCACGCCCGGGCCTGGACCGAGGCGCCCGGTTCCCTCAGGCAACTCTGGTCCCAGCGCTACCGCTGGTCGTACGGGACCATGCAGGCGCTGTGGAAGCACCGCAGGTCCCTCACCGACAAGGGGCCCTCGGGCCGCTTCGGCCGGGTCGGGATGCCGCTGGTGGTGATCTTCCAGATCGTCACGCCGGTCTTCGCCCCGCTGATCGACGTGTTCACCGCCTACTCGATGATCTTCATCGACTTCAAGGCGGCACTGCTGGCCTGGCTCGCGGTGCTCGGCGTCCAGTTGTTCTGCGCGGCGTACGCCTTCCGCCTGGACCGGGAGAAGTACCGCTACCTGCTGATGATGCCGCTCCAGCAGCTCGCCTACCGGCAGATGATGTACCTCGTCCTGATCCACTCCTGTGTCACCGCCCTGACCGGCGGCCGGCTGCGCTGGCAGAAGCTGAAGCGCACGGGAGAGGTCGGCACTCCGGCGGGGACGGTGTGATGGGGGCACACAGCAAGGGGGCGGTCCGCCCGGCGGCCGTCGTGGAAACGGCCGCCCGGGGGGCGGCCGGCGGCCGGGACCGCTATTTCGACACCCTCCGCGCGATCGCCCTGGTCCGTGTCGTCACGTACCACACCTTCGGCTGGGCCTGGGCCGGGCTGGTCTTCCCCTCGATGGGGATCATGTTCGGCCTGGCCGGCACGCTGATGGCGAAGTCCCTGGAACGGCCGGCGTGGAAGGTGGTGCCAAGCCGGATCCGCCGGCTGCTGCCGCCGTTCTGGTTCTGGGGCGTCTTCGTGGTCGTGGCGATGCTGGTGCACGGCTGGATGCCGGACCGGCGCATCCTCTACTGGGTGGTGCCGCTGGGCGACCCGCCGGGCAACGCCTGGGGCGAGCAGGCCTGGGAGATCCTCTGGTACCTGCGGACGTACCTGTGGTTCGTACTGATCTCGCCCCTGCTGCTGCGGGTCTTCCGGCTGGCGCCGGTCGTCGTCCTGCTCGCCTCGCTCGCCCCGATCCTGGTCTTCCAGTACGTCTGGCAGCCGCCGGACGACCGCCTCGGCACCGGCCTGCTCGACCTGGCGACGTACCTCTTCTGCTGGGTCCTCGGCTTCGCGCACCGCGACGGGGTGCTGGCGAGGCTCCGGCCCGCCGCGGTCGTGGTGCTCTCGCTCGCCGCGCTCGGGTACGGCGGCTGGTACGCCCTCGCGCACCAGGGGGAGTACGGCACCTACGACCTGGACGACATCCCGCTCGCCCAGGCGTTCTGGTCGGCCGGGTTCGTGACGCTGCTGATGTACTCCAAGGCGCGGCTCGGCGTCGACTTCACCGGGCTGGCCCGGCACCGGAGGCTGGACCGGCTGGTGACCGTGTTCAACGCGCGGGCGGTGACCCTCTACCTCTGGCACGAACTGGCCCTGATCCTGGCCGTGCCGCTGATCGACCAGTTCTGGAAGGTGCCCGCCTTCGAGGCGTACCTGCCGCTGGAGAGCCAGTGGTTCCTGTTCGGCGTGGGCTGGGTGCTGATCGCGGTGTTCGTGCTGGCGTGCGGCTGGGTCGAGGACGTCGCGGCGCGCAAGAGGCCGAGGCTCCTGCCGTGAGCCCGCCCTGAGGGCACGCATCGCCGCCGACGCACTGAAGCTACGGGCCCAGGCAGGGCAGCGCGCGGAAGGCCGGCGGCTGGTCCTCCCGCTCCCGCAGGTGGGCAGTGCGGTCGAGGGCAGGGCAGCGGGCGGGAACTTGCTTGAGCTGCCGGGCCTGATCGTCGTGGAGGCGGTCGGGGTGGCGGGTGATCCAGCTGGTCACGTCGCGCACGGCGCTTTGCGGGGCGGACCGTCGGGCGGGAAGGCTTCGCGAAGCCGTTGGACGTACCTCTTCACCACGCTCTCGCCGTGTTGATCGAGTTACGGGTACGGCGGTTCCGCTGCCGTGACCGCGACTGCCGGCGGGCCACGCTCGTCGAGCAGGTCGACGGACTCACGTTCCGGCACGGGAGGCGAGGCTCCGGGCTGCAGACGGTGCCGCAACAGGTAGGGGTGATGCCGGCCGGGCTGGGGCCCGCTTGGCCAACACACTTGCAGTCCGAGCGAGCCGGTCGACGCTCCTGCGGCTGATACACCGTGTGCCGGAGTGCGAAGTGCATATCCCACGGGTGCTCGGCGCGGCCCGGCGACCGCAGTATCGGCAAGGCGGCGTACGTACCGGCTGTGCACCCGGCCCGACACCGTCCTGCAAGGCGGGACATGCGGCCTGCTCGGCCGATGCGCGGGCCCGCACGACCACCAACCCGTCGTCGGCCGCTGCGAGCACTACGTCTCCGGCCTGGTGGAACCACAGGTCCTGGAGGAACACATCACCCACGACCGTTCATGATTCCGCTTGTGGTGGCCCTCCGCGGCCCCGGCCCCGGCACCGACAGCGATCCAGAAACAGGGTTCGGCCGTCGCCGAGACCGGCGCCCGACCGCGAGGCCGCGCGACGAGGCATCGCGGTCACGGCGGTCACGGCGGGGGAGACTCCGGACGCACCGCTCACGGGCGTGGCCCGATCAGTCGTTGCCCGGCACGTACTGAGATCGCCGTCGCCGGGCAGGAATCCGCGGCGTCCAGCGCGCGTTCGTCCTCGGGGATGTCCGCGGCGAGCGGCTCCGCCCGGCCCTCGTCGTCCAGCCGATACAACTCGGGCGCGATACCGGCGCACATACCCGATCCCATGCACAGGGCGCGATCCACCCCGGTCGTCCAGGACACCGCCCTCACCACCCCACCGGCATCTCGCGCGGACCACGGACCAGCATCTGGTCCTTCCACCGCACGTCGCCCGCGAGACGCAGACCGGGGAAGCGTTCGAGCAGGGCCCCAAGAGCCTCCTGCAGCTCCAGCCTGGCAAGCGGTGCGCCGAGACAGTGGTGCACCCCGTGCCCGAACCCGAGATGCTGGACGCCGGTCCGGGTGATGTCGAGCCGGCCGGGTTCCGCGAACTTCAGCGCGTCGCGGTTGGCGGCGCCGACCGCGACCAGGACGGGCTCCCCGGCACGGACGAGGGTACCGCCGACCTCCACGTCCTCGGTGGCGTACCTGGGGAAGCTCGCGCCGCTGCCCAGGGGCACGAAGCGCATGAGTTCCTCGACCGCGCCGTGCAGCAGCTCGGGGCTCTTGCGGAGTAGCTCCATCTGCTCGGGGTGGTCGAGCAGCGTGTACACGAAGTTGGGGATCTGTGTGGCCGTCGTCTCGTGACCGGCGATGAGGATGCCGTCGCACAGATCGACCAGTTCCAGTTCGCTCAGCCGGTCACCGGTGTCACGCGCCTCGATCAGGCCCGTCATCAGGTCGGGCCGCGGGTTGCGCCGGTGGTCCGCCACCAGTCCGGTCATGTAGGCCCGCAGTTCCTGCCTGCTGCGTTCTGACTCCGCAGCCGTCAGGGAGCTGGTGGAGAGCGCCGCGTCGCTCCAGGCCCGAAACCTGGGGCGGTCCTCCTCCGGCACTCCCAGCATGCGGCAGATGACGGCGACCGGGATCGGCAGCGCGTAGTGTTCCACGAGATCGACGGGCTGCCCCATGGCCTCCATCTCGTCGAGCAGCCGGTGCGCCAGATCGCGGACCGCCGGACGCAGTTTCTCCACTTGGTGCACGGTGAACGCCTTCGCCACCAGCGTGCGCAGCCGCGTGTGCCCGGGCGGGTCCATGCTGAGGATGCCGCTGTCCTGGCTGCCCTCCGAATGACGTGGTGCGTCGTGCCGTAGCGCCTCCGCCCTGCTGAAACGGCGGTCACCCAGAACCAGGCGCGCGTCGGCATACCGGGTGGCCAGCCAAGCGGGCTCCCCGTACGGCAGGCGCACGCGGATCAGGCCCGGTTCTTCCAGCGCCACCTGGTACGCGTCCGCCAGGCTCAGCCCGTCGGGCTCGTTGAACGGATAGGGGATGGGCTGTTCGGCCGTGACCGTCATGCCGTGACCTCCCGGTCGCTCGGTGGATGCCATTCGATGATCACGGCCGCTCACAGGCGTCGGCAACAGCGCTTTGTCAGCCACCGTGCGGCGTGCAGGTCGGCACCCGCGCGCCACGCGCCCCCGTCATCGGGTGCGGTGGCGCGCGGAGTCCCCTCGGCGCCGGCCTCCCGCTCGGCTCGGGCCGCGACCGCCCCGTGCCGGGCGCGGGCATCGCTGCGGATGCCGGCGAGGAACTGGTGGACCTCGTCGGCATCCTGCATGCACTCGATCAGGAACCCGGCCGAGATCCACGCGGTGTGCGCCCCGGCCCGCTCGCGAGGCACCACGCTTGAGGTACCGGCTCGCACCCGTCACCAGCTGCTTCCCCGGAGCTGGCCTTCGAGTTCCGCCGGTAGACGGCAGCCACCGAGGACGCGGGCGGCCTGCCGGTTGGTAGGGGCCGTACTGGCGGGGCGCCAGAAGCGCGGCGGCTTGGCTGAGGACGGCCCGGACGTGCCTCGCTCCCCGCCGCGTCGAGCGGTGTACTGATGCTGGTGCCGGTGATGACGGCCTGGTGCAGCTATGGGTCGTTGGGAGGCAGTGTCTGGTACCGCGCGAGCACGCAGGGGGCAAATGTCGACGAATCCGGCGGCACCGGCGAACTGCTTGGCCGGCTGGTCCGATAGCCGCCGACCGGCACCACGCCCGCCCGCGACGGCAAGGTCCGCACCGGTCGAACGCATTCCATGGAGCGCTAACTCCCCTTATTATGCGCTGACTTCAGGCAGTCGGGGGAGGATGATGAACGGGGAGCTGCCACTCGGACTGGTCGTGGTGATCGGCTTGCTCTGCTGGGCGATCTATGCACTGTTCGTGTCGGTGCGCAGGGCCGTCCACCGACGAGGGTTGCCGTCGTCATCACTTGCCCCCGGCCAACTAGAGGAGAACCAAGGCAAGGCCTTCCGGGAGATCTGCCGACGGGCCGCGAGTCCGGGTCCGCGCGTGGTGATGACTGACTACTTCGCCGAACGAGGGTGGAACAGAGCGGACGCCATGCGCGTCTTGGCCGAGCCGATCAAGCACAAGCTGATCAGAGTAAGTGGCTGGCGGTTCGGAGGGTACAGCGTGACCCGCAAGGGCTGGAGCGAGTACGAGAGAAAGTTCATCTGGGCAGGAGGAGAAGGAGTGCACATCTCGTCCGCGTCGGGCGGTTTCATCGTGGCGAACGTCAACAGCCCCCAGGCAATGGCGCACGGCGGCTACGGCAACCGGGCGAACGGGCCCGACATCCCACACCAGCAGCTGATCGAAGCCCTGCGCACGGACGCCCACGCGGCCACACCCGACGAGGCGGTCCGGGCGCGGGAGTACGCCGACGACCTGGCCTCGGCTGTGGACGCCCAGGACACGGACAGGACGGCGCGCATCCTGGCAAGGATCAACGCGCTGCTGTCCACAGCCACCGCGGCCTTCACCCTGACCCGGGATCTCCTGCGCCCCGGCGCGTAGGGGAGGGGCGGCGGATCCCCCGCCCCGGGCCCACAGCGCCTTCTCTCGCTCGGCGTCCGCCGGTTCCATGCCCGGCGTCCGCCCTCCCTGGTTTGCCGGCGGCGACGGCATCTCCATCCGATAGCCGGGCGCACGCCGCCGAAGTGTCGGCGCCCCTTCCTCGGCCCACTGAAGGCACGCGCCGGGGGAGGAGAGACGTCCGGCCCGGGTGGCAGCGGCGTGACGGGCCCGCGGGCCGGACGTCACCCTCTCACCGGCTCGCGCTGCCCGCCGCACGGACCGTGCCGTTTCGGCGCCGCGCCAGCCCGCCTGTGCTGCCGCCGACCGGACCGCCGCTGCGGTACGGCTCGCTGCTCCACCCTGCCGCACGCGAACTTCGTCCGCTCCCCTTCCTGCCTTGCCGTGCCCACCGTCACCTCGCTTGCGTCCGCCACCGCTTTGGACGCCCGCTCCCGGCCGCCAGGGCCCGTACTCCCCGCCCGCTACGCTGCCGGGCCCACCCCACGCATCCGCCGTCGGCCCCGCCCGGCTGCCGCCCGCCGCCGAGCCGGGCCGACGGTCCTTGGTCCGGGCGCCTTCCACGTCAGTCCGGCCGCCGCCCCGTCGTCCCGATCCTTTCGTCATCGTGCGCGGCCACGGCCCCGGCCCCGCTCACCCCGCCGTCGGTCACCGCGCAGTCTCTCTCGGCTCGGCCGCCTCCGCGTCCGGCTCGGTAGCGCCGCCTCAGTCCCGGGCCGCGCCGTCGTGCTGCATGGCCCCCGACCCGGCCGACCCGCACGACAACCACATCTCGCGGGGGAGGCACGGCTGCTCACGGCATACCCACCCCTCCTCGCCCGGCTCGCGACGCCCGCGCGCGCACCCGAACGGTCAGGGCGGCGGCGTGCGGGGCCGATGCCCCGCCGGGCAGTCACGAGATGCTGCCGGCCTCGACGTTGGCGACGCACCACGTCGCTGTTGACCTTCGAGTTGGTTGAAGCTCGATGATGGCGAGGTGCCGAATTCCGAGCTGATGCCGATCGGGGTCTTTGCCCAACGCAGTGGCCTGACCTCCAGCGCGTTGCGGTTCTACGCCGACTCCGGGCTTCTGCCCCCTGCCGAAGTAGACCCGGTCACGGGCTACCGCTACTACGCCGCCGACCAACTGGCGCGGGCAACCGTACTGCGTCAACTCCGCGAGACCGCCATGCCGCTCGCTGCGGCCGAGGCGGTCCTTGGCACCGAGACCGCAGAGGCGGCACGGCTGCTCGACGAGCATGTCGCCAAGGTCGTGGGGGATGCGGCTGCCGCACTGCAGAAGGCCGGTGTCATCAAGTCCGCGCTCGGTGCCAACGCGCCAGGTCTGCTGATCGCCACACTGAGGGGCCCCGTCCTGGCGGACGCGATCGAGCAGGTCCTGACCGCGACCGCGCACGAGCCGGGGATGCCGGTGCTCGCGGGCCTGCACATCGAGGCCAGCCGTGAGGCGATCGCCCTGACAGCGACCGACCGATACCGGCTCTCCACCCGCACCCTGGTGCCGCCAGAGCCACCGACCCACACGTGGGCCGGCACGGTTGACGGCGACGATCTGCGGGCCGCGGTCACCGAGGTCCGGCGCAGTGCGCGGGTCCGCATCGAAGCGGTGCAGCACGGGGTCTGGCTGCGCATGCCCGAACGGGCGGACCGGTACTGCCGGTTGCTGCCCGAACACTTCCCCGACCACCGGCTGATGCTCGCCTCTCTGGGCGAAGCCACCACCCGCGCGACGGTCTCGAAGGGACCTCTGCTGCGCACCCTGGAAGAACACCCCGGCGACCGCATCGTGCTGCACATCGGCGATCACGAAGTGAGCGTCCGGTCAGCACACGGCGCGCACCCCGGCATCCCACTCCCCGCGAACGTGACGGGCGAGGCCCTCCGCGCCCAGTTCGAGATGACCACGCTCTATCCCGCCGTGAGCACGGCGATCGGCCCCGACGTGATGCTCGACCTGAGGGGAAACGACCGGCCCGTCACAATCCGCTCCGCCGACCGCGGCGATCTCACCACCCTGGCCATGCCCAGCAAGTCCGACCACTCAACCTGACAACGACGACGAGGAATCCCATGACCACCACACCTGCCGACCCCGACCCGACCATGGAAGCCATCGGCCAAGCCGTCACCGAAGGCCGGACAGG
This sequence comes from Streptomyces sp. NPDC104831, assembly GCF_055583025.1. NCBI lineage: Bacteria > Bacillati > Actinomycetota > Actinomycetes > Kitasatosporales > Streptomycetaceae > Streptomyces > Streptomyces sp. NPDC104831. Next base: position 21,532 of record NZ_JBVJOT010000003.1, on the reverse strand, counting down.
CGACATCGTTTCCGCCCGTCACAGGCTCCTGAACCTGTGGTCGGCGATCGGCGTCACCGGCGACCCGCTGCACCGTTGCACACTCGCCCACCACCTGGCGGATCTGTACGAAGATCCCGCCCAGGCCCTCGCCTGGGACGTCCGGGCCCTGGATGCGGCCGACGCCGTGACCGAACAGCGCGTCCAGGAGCACCACGCCGGCCTCCACATCGCCGGGTTCTACCCCTCTCTCCACCTCAACCTGGCCGACAACTACCGCCGGCTCGGCTCCTTCGATGCGGCAGCCGAGCACATCAACGCGGCAAAGGAGCACGCCCCCAACCTCCCCCAGAACGCATACGGTGCCTTCCTGCGCAGCGCCTTGGACGAGGTCGCAGAGGCGATCTGCCAGCGAGACACCGCCAAACGGCCCTCCGCGCCCGGTCCCACTGCGTGACGCACCGGAATGCGCCCCTCACCATCGAGGGGCGGCGTCGACTGGTCGAGCGTCACCGAACCAGACCGATCGCTCACGTTGCAGCCGAGACGGGCTGGTGGCGGCCGTGGGTGTGCCGGGACGTACAGGACACCGGCGGGTGCCGCGCGGAACCGCGTCGTCCTGTCCGCCGCCGAAAGGCAAGGGCCCGCTTCACTGGGTGCCGGGCATCAGCTCCACCCGGACGTCGTCGCTGACGTCGATCACGTACGTCGTACCGGTGGCGGGCGTCCAGCCCAATGGCAGCAGATAGTAACGGCCACCCCGTTCGATGAGCCGCCGCAGGCCGGTGTACCGGTAGCGGAAGTGGGTGTCCTTGCCGAGGTCCTCGACGCGCACCCCGGGGCCCGCCAGGCTGAGGCGCTCGGTGGTCAGTACGACGACGCCTGTGCGGCTGACGATGGTGCGTCCTGTCAGTTCCGCTTCAGCCGCTCCCAAGTCGTTGGCGGCGAGCGTCACCGCCCACATGATCAGGAGGCCGGTCACCGACATGGCAGTCGTCTTGCCCACGGCCGTGGCGGCACGGCCGCCCGGACGGCCGGCCCGCCGGTGCGCGAGAGCGAGACCGAGTGCCAGCGCGAGTGCCGCCGCCCAGCCGTAGGGGTGGGTCCACCGCCACAGGACGAGGGCGAGCAGGCCGGCGGTCATCAGCAGCAGATCGGCGTGGTGAGCCCGCTCGCGGGCGCGGTGCAGGAACCGGACGACGGGCGCGGGCCGTGGCAGGCCGTTCAGCAGGTCGGGGCGGAGGAGGGCGTACGCCGTGACGGTGACGGCGATGACGACGGGTCTGCGCACCAGGTTCAGTGCCTGGATGGCCAGTTCGGGGAACCCGATGCCGAGGGTGAAGACGTCGAGCCGGAAGTACTGGTAGAAGGCGGTGAGGTAGACCGCGCCGAGATAGAACATGGCGGCGGTGATGAGGGACGCCTGCGCGGCCAGTGCTCCCACGATCGAAGTCGTGGAGCGCTCGGGCGGTGCCGGGGCGTGCCTGAGACGGGGCCCGGCGGGGCGCCGGAGAACGGCTCGCCGGACCGCGGTGGTACGGGCGTGCCGGCGCCGGCCGGGGCGGGGACCACGAGCACGCGCAGGGGTGGGGCGAGCCGTAGGGCGACCGGTCATCGGCCGCCCACGCCGCCGGTAGCGTCGCTGAACGAAGCCGGAGCGTCGCCGGGGCTGGGGCAGGCCGGATTCGACGAGCCCGGTGACGGCGAGCCGGCTGAGCTGGCCGAGGGCGAGGGGGCGGCGCTGCCTGGGCCGGAGGGCTCCGGCGAGACGCCGGTATCGAGAGGGCAACCAGGTGCCGGGGCCCTCGTTCCGTCTCCTGGGCCCCCGCTCTCGCCTCCGACGTCACCGCCGCCGTCACCGCCGCCGCTGGGATCCAACGCGCCGCCGCCGGAGTCGGGTGGCTGTTCGCTGAGGGTCGGGGGCGGCGGTACGGGGGGCACGGGGTCACCACCGTACGGCGGGCTGGTCGTCCCGCCGTCCGCCGAGGAGCCACCCGTCCCTGCGCCGGAGTCACTGTCAGCGGTCCCGCCGAGGCTGCCGGAGGAGTTCGTGCCCTGCCCGGTAGCGGGATCGTCACCCCCACCGGAGCGCCCGTCCGTCCGGGCGCCGGCGCCCGGGTCTGCGCTCGTCGGCGGCGCGGAGCGCGGGGTGCCCGAGGTGGCGGTGGGGTGCGGGACGCTCCTGTCCGCGTGCCCGCAGGCCACGAGAAGCAGCAGAGCCACGCACACTGCTGCCACCCGACCGACATGACGCGACGCCAGTATCACCATGTGCCGTTCCCCCATCCTGGGATGGTAGGGACGGGGCCTTCGCCGTGTCCCGGTCAGGACTGGCCATCTTCCAGTGGTTCACCGTCTGCGGCGCGATGAAGCGGACAGCGCTGGTCGACGCCGGGGCAGGGCCGCTCGGCGCTTGGCACGCCACCGCGCCTGCGTGGTCTGGAGCACCCGTCATCGATCGGCGTGGTGCGGAGGAAGGCTGGCCTCCGGGCCGGAAGGCGCAGCAGTCCCTCGACTGCGTGTCCCACCGTCGTTCTACCGTGTCGGGGTGATCCGACTAATCGCGCAGGACGACACCCTTGAGCTCAGTGAAGAATAGGTGACGAAGATCAAGTTCTGGCTTCTGGAGTTCTTGCCTGCTCGCACTTGCGAGGTCAGTGTGGGGCCTGGAGCCGCGATCGTGGTGCCGGACCAAGACCGCGGTCTTGACGATCTCACGCCGGTTCTCCTCTCGCAGTTGGAAGCTATCGTCGGCTGCGCGCTGCTCGCCTGACTTCCTCGCAGTTCCCCTCACCTGTTCAGCCGGCGGTAGCTGTTGAGGGCTGCGGCGATGCCGACACGGGCGGGGAAGCGCTCGGCCTTTTGCTCGTAATGGCGGTGCGGCCTTCGGCATCTGGCCAGCCAGGAGACCGTTCTCTCGACGACCCAGCGGTGTCGGCCGAGCCCGATCACCAGGCCGCCTCAGCCGAGCAGTGCCGGTGCGCAGTCGTTCGCCAGGATGGCCTGGTGGGCGCTGCGCAGCATCGGCCCGGGGCCGACGCAGAGCTGTTCGCGCAGCAGAGTGCAGCCCGCGTGGAACGTCTTGAAGGCCTCGGCCTGCCGGTCACTGCGGTGCAGGGCGATCACCAACTTGGCCCGGAACGTCTCCAGCAACGGGTGGGCTCCCACCAGTTGCGTGAGCTCGATGATCAGTTGCCGGTGCCGGCCCAGGTGGAGATCCGGCCGGGGCGACGCATCCGCGACGTCGACCAAGGGCGCCGGCCGGGCAGCGACAAAGAGAGCCCGGCCCACCATCCCGCCGCCGCACTACGCCGCGGTTCCTCGATGTAGTACCGCCTATCCGCGTGCCTCGCCCCGGGTGGCCCCTTGCCCCCGGCCTGGGCTGTGCTCCCTGCCCGCCGGCCCGTCGGGCGCAACCGCTGGACGTGCGGGCTGGCCTCGGCCGCGAGGTCGTGATCGAGCCCATCAGCACAGTCGGTTCGGCGGTGTTCTCGGCGGTCAGCTCCAGGCGCAGGGTGTGGGTGTCGTCCAAGCGGTGTGCGGCGGCTCGGGTTCGGGCGCCCGCTCCTGACTCTCAGCCCTGGTGGCCACCACGTCGAGTTCGTCCGGGATGTCGCCGACATTGCGGGCGCGGACGGCGCTGAGCACACGGCGTCTGGCCGCGATCATCCGGCAATGCCGGCCTGCCCGAGCGATGAGTTCTCGGCGTGCGTCAGGTCTAGATGTGCTGAGTAGCCTTGGAACGTGAACGGGAGTGGCATGAGCGGTCATGGAACTGACAGTGGGGCCAGTTTCCTGGAGCCGCACTGTGTGAATGTGGACCCGGTGACGACAGCGGTTGTCCGTGGCGTCGTTCCGGTGGCCGAGCTGAGGGACTTTTTCGATGCCTCCTTCGGTGCCCTGGCCCGGGTCGTCGAGGCCCAGCGGATCACCACGCTGAGCCCTGCCTTCGGCCTTTACCACGGGCCGCCGGGACACACCCTGGACCTGGAGGTCGGGTTCGTCACGAGCCGGGCGGTGCGGCCGGAGGCCGGGGTCGTGGTCGGTTCACTTCCCGGGGGCCGGGTCGCGCGGCTGACGCACTACGGGTCCTTCGACCGCCTCGGGTCTTCCTGGGAACGGCTGCACTTCTGGATGCAGGCTCGGGGACTGCCCGGCCGAGAGGACAGATGGGAGACGTATGTCACGCAGCCGTCCCCGGACATGGACCCGCGTGACCTGCGTACTGAGCTCAACTGGCCACTGGCGGACTGACAGTCCGCTGGAGGATGCGAAGCGCAGACGAGGAGGAGTGCTTCCCCCCTCGGGGAGAAGCACCCCGCCTGCTGGACCGCCGAACCGGCCGCCCGCCGGGCCCCGTGCGGATACAGGCGACGGACGGCCTGCCGGACTCGATGCGCTAGCCAAGGAAACGCCCCGGCTTGTTCCGGATGCGGCAGACCGCACGACCGGGGCGCTCGGGGCGGGTTCGGGCCACGCGCGCCGGAACACCCCCGCGTGGGCACGGAGGACCGCAAGGTGGCGGCCGGCGTCGTCACGGCGACCGTGAGGTGCTGGCGGCGATTGTGCTCGTGGCGACGTCGGACAGGAAGCGCAGAGAGAGCCGGACACGTCGATGCCCGACGGGTAGACGAGCATGCGAAGCCTCTGGTGGAGACGGTTCTCTTGGCCGAAGACGCATCTACCAAGAGCTTCGCCGCGTTGTCGGCCCAACCGGTCGGCTACTCCAGAAGTTGGAAGAGCTCACCGCCCTGATCATGGACGCTGACCGACATTCAGTCGCTGCACGCCACCAAAAGCCATGGCAGGGGTCCAGCCCCCGACGTAGGGTCAGCCGACATGGCCGGTAGTCATCACGACAAGCACGTCTTTCCCGAACTCAGAACCAGCGTCCACGGATTGACGTTGTGTGTGCTCACCGCTGAGCAAGCCGATGAATATTACGCGCTCATCGACCGAAATCGCGAACACCTCACCCAGCACGGCGACTACCAGGCGCTGGCCGCGTCGGACTACAGGACGGCACATGCCGAGCTGCTCAACGACCCCAGCCCGTCCCTCCGCTGCGGCGTCCTCCTTCACAGCACCCTTATCGGCCGCGTTGACCTTGTGGCCGTCAACCCGCCCAAGTACGGCTTCGGATACTGGCTCGACCGCGAAGCAACAGGCCATGGGTACGCCACTGCAGCCTGCCGTGCGGTGATCGAGTACGGAGCCACTATGTTGGGCGCCACCGACGTGTTCGCGGGCGTCACCCACGGAAATGCAAAGAGTGGCGCCGTGCTGACCCGGCTCGGCTTCAAGGTCGCCGAGGTCTTCGAGACCTACACCCGATACCACCTGGCCCTAGTCGCCTCACCCTGCGCATATCGTGCGTAACGGTGTGATCGGACCGAACCGGCCACAGTGAGGTGAATGGCCCAGACGCGGCTGGCTGGCCGGTGGTTGGCCGTCGATGCCGGTGTGGGGTCGGTGGTAGTTGTACCAGTCGAGCCGGTCGGGAAACGCTGCCTGGCGTTCGGTGGCTCGACGAACCGCTCCGCAGCCACTCCCGGCCTCGGCACTGCCGGCCTGCCCTTCACGCTGAACGGCCACCACCCGCCACCTCGCCACCCGCACCTCTGATCTTCCCTGCCTCCCACCAGGGATGTTCCCCCGCGCCCTGGCGCGCTGGAGGAGCAACCCCTACGCCGCGTCCCCCTCGGAACAGCTCCTCGTGTCGCTCTCCCGCACCACCATCCGGCGCCCATCGGCCACCCGCACCCACTATTCCAAGTTCGGGGCCGGCCTTCGCCGCCCTGTGCAGTGGGAGGTGGAGGCGCCGGAGCCAGCCGAACTCCAGCGTCTGGTCCTCGCCGCGGTCGACCCGTACGTCGACCGCGACGTCCTCACCCCGGCAGATCGCCCGCGAGGAAGAGCAACGCCGCGCCCTGGCCGCCCTTCTGGACGGCTGGGACGCGGCGGGCGGGGGAGCGGCTGTGGTCAGGCTGTGGTGCAGGTCTTGCCGCTGAGGGTGAAGGTGGTCGGGGCAGTGTTCGTGGCGCCCCTGTTGGCGATGAAACCGAGAGTGACGGAACCGCCGGCGGTGATGGTGTCGGTGTAGGAGGCGGGGATTACGGTCACGGAGCCGCCTGTCTGGGTGGGGGTACCGCCCCACATGTTGTTGATGGTCTGGCCGTTGGGGAAGGTGAAGCTGAGGTTCCAGTTGCTGACAGCCGCGGCGCCGGTGTTGCGGATGGTGATCTCGCTCTGGAAGCCGCTTCCCCAGTCCCCCACCAAGCGGTAGCCGACGGAGCAGGTGCCCGCCGGGGTGCCGGCGGTGGTAACGGTAACGGTGGCCGAGCGGGCGGAGCGGTTGCCGGCCGCGTCCTTGGCGTAAACGGCGAAGGTGTAGACCGTATTGCCGGACAGCCCTGTGACCGTGGCCCGGTTGGACGCCGAGCCGGCCACCTGCGTCTCGGTGCCGCCGGTGACACGGACGACATCGTAACCGGTGACACCCACGTTGTCCGTGGAGGCCGCCCAGCTCAAGGTCGCGGAGGTGGCCGTCACCTCGGAGGCGGTGGGAGTCCCCGGAGCGGTGGGCGCAGAGGTGTCACCGCCGGGATCACCGGGGGTCTGGCTGAGCAGGTGCGCCTTGAACCCCTGACCGTAGGTGCTGGTCGGTGTGCCGTTCCAGTCCTCGATGAGCACGCTGCCACCGCTGCAACCCCAAGGGTTCCAGGTCCAGGCCGTGTACCCGACGTTGTTGGCGTCCGCCCAGGCCATCACCTGGTCGATGTAGTCATGGGCGCAGGTGTTCTGACCGATCTCGCCGGCCTGGACCGGCACCTGGGCGGCGACCGCTCCGATGTTGCTGTCCCAGCACGAGGTGGTCACGCAGCCGTTGAAGTTGTAGGAGTGCCATGAGGCCATCAGATTGCCGGTGGGGTCGGCGGGCTTGAATTCCAGCCACCGACTCAGGTTGTTCGTCCACTCCAGACCGCCCGACATGATCACGTTGGTGGCACCGGTGGCGCGTACCGCGTTGACGAGGGTCTGCATGCCGGCGACCGGGTAGGTGATCCCGGCGCAGGTGCCGCCGTCACGCAGACAGGTCCATGCGGCCGTGGCGTCGGACCAGTTGTCGGCCGCGTCCGGGTACGGCTCGTTGAACAGGTCGAAGATGACCGCTCCGTTCCCCTTGAACATCGTGGCCACCTCGGACCAGAACGTGGGGGTGTAGCGCGCGTCGGGCATCGGCTTCTGACAGGTGGCCGCGACGTCCGGGCAGCCTCCGCCGGGGCCGGTGTACTCGCCCCAAGTCCAGTGCAGGTCGAGGATCACGTTGATGCCGTTGGCCACCAGGAGGTCCGTGTAGGTCTTGACCGCCTGCTGGTACGCCGCCGCGCTGGGCGCTGTCGGAGGTAAGTTCCCGGTGCCCAGCCAGCACTCCTCGTTCAGCGGGACCCGGACAGTGTTGATCTTCCATGCCTTCATCGCGTCGATGGCTGCCTGGTCGGTGGGCCCGTCGAATATCTCTTTGCCCTGGACGCAGCCGAACTCCCCGCCGGACCGGTTGACGCCCAGTGGGCGGAACGTGGAATTGGACCCGGTGACCAGGCGGTTACCCGACACGTGCAGTGCCGGGGCCGCGGCGGCCGCCGATGCCCTGCCATCTGCGGCGGACTGACCGGCCGCCGGCGAGGCGACCGCCGAGGCCGAGCCGCCGAATCCGGCCACCGAACCCACCATAAGCACTCCGGCGACACCGAAAGCCCGCAGGGCTCTTCGCATGCTCATCGCACTCTCCCTCAACGCACCTATGTGACCGGCCACTCCATATGGCACCGCCCGGCGAGAAACCGGCCTCAAAGCGGATTCCACAATGGGCAATGCGTCTCTACCTGGCTGGATGACGTTCGAAAGCGCATAACGCTGATCCGACGAGTGTGGGAGCGCTCCCATAGGTAGTGAGCCTAGATGCGGCGGGCGACTGGACGGAAGCTCTCTGCAGGACTTGTTTCTGACGCCGAACCCTGAGGTCTCGGAAGCGGGCAGAGGAGGGGGACCTAGGGCTGCGTCCGCGTGCGCGAGGGAGAGGGAGAGGGAGAGGATTCACCCGTCCGGACAGGGGCCCGTGAAGTGCTCCGCGTGGATCCCGTGTCCTGGGAGGGATGCCGTATGCGCGGGGATGTGGGCGAGGATGTGGCCGTGGCGTCGTACGCCGGCGCACAGCGGTGCGGCGGCGAGGCTTTCCAGTCCGACGCGAATGCCATGTTCACAGCCCGTTGGGGAAGTCACCCGGACCGGACGCCGCGTCCGTCGGCGTCTGTTCTGGAGCTGGGGACGAGGACTCAGTGGGCGTACCGGTCGGTGGTTCGTCCCCGTCCGCGTCAACGGCGTACCCCGCAGGCTCCAGCGCGGCCGCGACCTGTCCGCCCCCTTGGTCGCCGGCCGACGTCTGCGCACGCCCAGGGTCCACCAGGTCGACGGTCAGTCCTGCGGGCAATCCCCGGCCCGCAGCGGCCACAGTTCCTGACCCGCGCTCTGGCGACGCACCAGCCATGGCACCGGTCCTGGGGCGACGGGGCGACGGGGCGCAGGGGCAGCGGAATTCGCGCGGGAGCGGCGCGCACAGTTCACGGGCCTGGCAGCGGTGCTGTGGCTGGGGCGTCTCTGCCGTGCTGATCGTCAGCGAGCGGTACCGGCCGGAGGACGGCGCGGCGGCCGGCCGAGCGTGTCCGCATCTGGCGCTCACTGCCCGCAGGACGAGTTCGGCTGGGTCGGGGCGTGCGCTAGCGGTGCCGGGCCGGTGCCGCGGTGGTTTTCGAGCCGGCTGACATCATTGATGAGGACGGCGTTGTTGAAATCGGCGACGGGTACGGCCACTTGGGCGTGCCGGAGTGCAACACGGCGGATACCTGGATGACCTGACAGTGGGCCGGCGAAATGGACCTGCGGTCGGTGCGGAGACGGTGCCGCCGAGTACGGATCGATGGAGGTAGGGGTTCGTGGAACTGGGTGTGTACGGCCTGAGTGCCAAGGCGACGCTGAGACCGGCCGACACGGCACGGCTGGCCCGCCAGACAGAGGAGTGGGGTTACCGCTCTTGGTGGGTAGGGGACCACGTGGTGCTGCCCAGCCCACGGGTTCCGGACTCGCCGATGGCACCCACCGATCCGATTCTCGACCCTCTGGTGCATCTTTCCTACGTGGCCGCTCTGACCGAGCGGATGGAGCTGGGCACCGGGATCCTCATCCTGCCGCAACGCAATCCGGTGGTGCTGGCCAAGCAGGTCGCCAGCCTCGACGTGCTCTGTGAGGGTCGGCTGCTCCTCGGCGTCGCTCCTGGTTACCTCGAGCCGGAAATGGCCGCGGTGGGTGTGCGGCTCTCCGAGCGCGGCGGCCGCACCGACGAGTACCTGGACGCGATGCGGCAGTTGTGGACCGAGCCCGAACCGGAGTTCCACGGCCGGTACGCGGACTTCGAACGCGTGGACGCACATCCGCGCCCGGTGCGGGCCGACGGCCCGCGGATCGTGATCGGCGGGCACAGCCCGGCCGCGTACCGGCGGGCGGTCCTCAAGGGGCACGGCTGGATCGGCAACGGCAGCTCCCCGGAGGACCTGGTCACCCACCTCGAAGGCCTGCGCAAAGCCGCGGCCGAGGTGTCCCGGCCAGCACACCTGGGCCGTCTGGAGATCAACTTCATGCAGATCAACCCGGTCGAGGTGGACGCGGACAGCGCGCGGCGCTACGCGGAACTCGGGGTGGACCGGCTCCTGGTCTACCCGCTGCCGCTGGAGGACCCGGCCGAGGTGAGCGCGTTTCTGCAGCGGCACGCCGCTCTCGCACGCTGACCGGGAGAACTTCGGCGAGGTCATGTGGCGTCCGGTGCGTGATGGGCCGTCTGCTCAGCCGGACCGGGGAGGCGGTGCCACGGTGCGAGCCACCACGATTCGTACCCACGGAGGCTGCGTGTCGCCCGGAATGCGTGATGGCGGTGCCCGGCGGGGTACCGTCATCGCCTCGTCGGCGGCCCTCGCCGACCGCGTCGGCCATGCCTGCCGGAAGCGACCGTGCTGGTGACGATGGGCGGACCGGACCTGCGATCACCTCAGTGCACGTGCGACGGCGCTGTGGTCCTCGGCGAGGAGGTTCTCGGTGAGGCGGATGATGGTCTGGGCGATGCCCTGCGGGAAGGTAAGGCAGGCGCCGTCGGCCTGGCACAGGACGTCGAGCAGCAGTCGCCCGAACGCCGTCGCCAGGACGGAGTGCGCGCACGGCTCCCCGTCGCGGTCGTCCGCGGCGGTTGCGGGGAGCCGTGCGCGCGGCGACGTCTAGGAGCAGCCGGCGCGGCTCCGGGCCCACGTCGTCGGCGGCCGCGGGCCCTGGCGCAACCGGGGCTGCGCACGCGCGATCGAGAAGCCGAACCGATCGCCGGTGCAGAGGACCCGCGTCAAACGCGGAACCGTGCAGCTGGGCCGCCGGGCCCACAACCCGACCTCGAAGCCGAAAAGCATCCGCCGGGCTGGAAGGCCAGCGCGTAGGACAGCCGACCTCCCTACGATGACGCCATGACGCTCACTGGACAGGGACAGCCACTGATACGTGTCCTGCACGACGAGTCCCGGCCTGACCTGCGCGATCCAACTCGTCCGCGCCCTGTCCGTCTCTACCTGTGGGAGCCGAGCCGTCCACAGGCTGCCCCCGCTCCGCTGGTCGTCGTCTCTCACGGCACCGGGGGTTCGGGCAGCAACATGGAGTGGCTGGTACGACCGCTGCACGAGGCGGGTTTCCGGGTCGCTGCCCTTGATCATCACGGCAACAACTACGTCGACGGCTATGAGCCGGAGGGCTTTCTCCATGTATGGGAACGGCCCCGGGATGTCTCCTTCGCCCTCGATGTACTCGCCCGGGAACAGCCGCTTGGTCCGGTCGGCGTGGCGGGCTTCTCCCTCGGCGGCTACACGGCGGCGGCCCTTGCCGGGGCCCGTGTCGATCCGCAGATCCTGTGGGCTGTGCTGACGGGAGCGGTCCCTCTGCCGGAGATCCCCGAGTTCCCCGGTGCACTGGAGGCGCTGCGGAAGAGGCATCCACTGGACGAGTCGTCACGACGTGCGCTGAAGGCCGCCGCAGCAGACCTTTCGGATCCCCGAGTGCGGGCGGTCTTCCAGGTAGCCCCGGGAGTCGGCGGTCTCGTGACCCCGGAAAGCCTGGCGGCTGTGCGGGTGCCTGTCGGCATCCGCTGGGGTGGAGCAGACACGGTCAACCCGTACGACGTCGACACCCGGCCGTATCTGGAGCACATCCCCACAGCGCGTGGCCACTCGGTCGGCCCCGACGTCCGTCACGACGACTTCTTCGCCCCGGAACCTGCCGACCCGACTGTCCGCGTTCGAGTCGGCACGGAGGCGGCCGGCTTCTTCCAGCAGCACCTGGGCTGATCCCTCGGCGGCCACGGCTTCGGCGCAGAGAATGGGGCTGCCGGCCTTGAGAGCGGACATCGGCGCCAAGGCAACTGCACTGGCCGTCCGGGCCCCGTACCTCGACCGCGGGCAGGTTCTCGCTCCAGCGCGGGCTTGCCCAGGCCGCCTACTCGGTGCTGGGCCGGAGGCCGCGCGCCGAGCAGGCGGCCGCGGTGGAGGAGGGGCTGGTGTGTGCGACATCCCGTGAGCTATCGCTCAAGGCTTCCCAGATGCGGGCGGTGGTCTCGAAGAGTGCGTTGCCCTCGTCGATGCCCAGCTGGTAGACCGCCAGGACCTGCTCGGTACGCTCCGGCCGCAGCGGCGCGATGCGCACGCCGGCCTCGGTGGCCGTCATGCCGCGGGCCCGAGGCCGAGTTCGGCGAGCAGGCCGCGGATGCGCTGCTCGATCTCGTCGCGGATCGGCCGGACGGCCGCGACGCCCTGTCCGGCCGGATCGTCGAGCTGCCAGTCCAGGTACCGCTTGCCGGGGAAATAGGGGCAGGCATCGCCGCAGCCCATGGTGATCACGACATCGGATGCCTGCACCGCCTCGGGGGTGAGGATTTTCGGGGCCTCGGCCGAGATGTCGATGCCCGACTCCCGCATCGCCTCGACCACGGCCGGGTTCACCGTGCTCGCGGGGGCGGACCCGGCCGAGCGGACCTGGACCCGGTCTGTGCCGAGGTGGGTGAGGAAGGCGGCCGCCATCTGGGAGCGGCCTGCGTTGTGGACGCACACGAAAAGCACGGACGGCTTGGCCTCAGACATGAGCGGAGCCTTCCGGGGAGACGGCCGTTCGGGCCGCCGGGGTGGGCTGGGGGAAGAAGCGTCGGGCCGCGAGGGCGACGTAGACGAGGCCGATTAGGGCGGGGACCTCGATGAGGGGGCCGACGACTCCGGCCAGGGCCTGGCCGGAGGTGGCGCCGAAGGTGGCGATGGCGACCGCGATGGCCAGCTCGAAGTTGTTGCCCGCAGCCGTGAACGCCAGCGTGGCCGCCTTCGGATAGTCCAGTCCGGCCGCGCGCCCGGCGGCCATGGAACCGGCCCACATGACGGCGAAGTACACCAGCAGCGGCAGCGCGATCCGGGCGACGTCGAGCGGCTGGGAGGTGATGGCGTCGCCCTGGAGGGCGAACAGCACCACGATCGTGAACAGCAGTCCGTACAGGGCGAACGGCCCGATGCGGGGGATCAGCTTCGTCTCGTACCAGGCACGGCCCTTGGCCTTCTCGCCCAGGCGGCGGGTGAGGAACCCGGTCAGCAGCGGGATGCCGAGGAAGATCAGCACGCTGCGGGCGATCTCCCAGACGGACACGTCGAGCGCGGTCTGCTCCAGGCCGAGCCAGCCGGGGAGCACGGAGAGGTAGAACCAGCCCAGCAGGCTGAACGCGAGCACCTGGAAGACGGAGTTCAGGGCGACGAGGACGGCTGCGGCCTCGCGGTCGCCGCAGGCGAGGTCGTTCCAGATGATGACCATCGCGATGCAGCGGGCGAGTCCGACGATGATCAGGCCCGTGCGGTACTCGGGCAGGTCCGGCAGGAAGATCCAGGCCAGGGCGAACATCAAGGCTGGGCCGACGACCCAGTTCAGGCCCAAGGACGGGATCAACAGGCGCCGGTCGCGGGTGACAGTGCCGAGGCGGTCGTAGCGGACCCTGGCGAGCACCGGGTACATCATCACGAGCAGGCCGAGCGCGATCGGCAGCGAGACCCCGGTGACGGTGACCTTCGCGAGCACGTCTCCCAGGCCGGGCACGAGGCGACCCAGGCCGAGGCCGGCCGCCATCGCGATCAGAATCCACACGGCGAGGAAGCGGTCCGGAAACGACAGCCTCCCGGCGACCGGCCCTGCGGGCGCCTCGGCTGCGGCTTGCGCGCTCATGACGCCGCCCCGGCCGCCGACGCGGTCTCGGCCGGTACCTGTCCGGCGGGCCGGGTGAGAATCGCCGCGAGACGGTCGGTCATCTGCGGAAGCAGCCGGTAGTACACCCACGTCCCGCGCCGCTCGGAGTCGATGAGCCCGGCCTGCTTCAGCAGTTTGAGGTGATGGGAGATCGTCGGCTGGGACAGGTCGAAGGCAGGAGTGAGGTCGCAGACGCAGACCTCCCCGCCCGCACGGGAGGCGATCATCGACAGCAGCCTCAGCCGGACCGGGTCGCCCAGGGCCTTGAACACCTTCGCCAGCGTCCCGGCCTGGCCCTCGTCCAGCGGGGCGGTCAGCAGAGCGGGGCAGCAGTCCTCGACGCCGTCCTGCCCGACCGCATCCCATTCGTGTTTCGACATGCTTCTATGTTGACGCTTGTCAATCCAATGCGCAATCTTGAATCGACAGATGTCAATGTAACCAGAACGGGGAGACGGTCATGTCCCGTGCCCAGCTCGCGCTCAGCGTTGCCGACCTCGAAGCGTCGGTGACCTTCTACTCCAAGCTTTTCGGCGTCGAACCCACCAAACGCCGCCCCGGCTACGCCAACTTCGCGATCACCACCCCGCCGCTCAAGCTCGTCCTCATCGAGGGCGAGCCGGGCCAGGAAACCCGCCTGGACCACCTCGGCGTCGAGGTGGAGACCACCGACGAGGTCATCGCCGCCACCGACCGCCTCGAGGAGGCGGGGCTCGCCACGTTCGAGGAGAATGACACCTCCTGCTGCTACGCCCTCCAGGACAAGGTCTGGGTGACCGGCCCCGGCAAGGAGCCGTGGGAGGTCTACGTCGTCAAGGCCGACGCCGACCAGCTGGGCAAGAACCCCATCGCCGGCGGAGACGCCTGCTGCTCCGGCCAGGAGTCGAGCACCGAGGCCATCCCGGCGGCTTCGGGCTGTGCCTGCGACAGCTGAACGACGACGCTCGCCCTTCTCCCCGGTCCTCCTCGGGGTCGCGCAGGGGGCGCAGCCCCTGTTCGGGGCCGCCGGCCTTGATATTGAACAGGTAGTGGCCCAGAAAGCTGATGTGCCGGTCCTTGAGCACTGGGCCGACAAGGCGTATCGGGGTGCGGGCGCCTGCGGTCCGTGTCCCGTCGCTGGCAGGAACGGAACAGCGATCGGCCACGCTGGCCCGGTCGCCTCGAGGGTGTCACTCACAGGTGGCCGCGTGGTCAGGGCCGGAGGTGCGGGAGGGTGAACCCGGGCAGGGCGTAAGGGCCCGGCCTGAGGCGCTGCCGGATCCGCCGGGAGGTCGGCTCCGGGAATGTCGACGGCGGCGGGTTGGGCGTTGTCGACGGGCGTGTAGTCCAGTGCCGCCGGAGCCGAGATTTCCCAGAAACGGCGGGTGTTGGACGAGACGGCGGCGTACACGGTGGCGAAGCGGGTGGAGGGCGGGGCGGTCAGCGTGGCCCGAACGTATCCGACGGCGTCGCGCGGGCTGAGTCACGTCGCCAGATGCCGAGGCTCGGTCGGGACGGGCTCGAAGCTGCCGATGCGCAGGCAGATGACGGACAGGCCGAACTTGTCAGCGTAGAGCTGTCCGAGGGCCTCGATGCTGCCTTGCTCACCCCGTACAGGCCGTCAGGCCGTATGGGCTCCTGGGGCCTCGTGAGATGCCCGACGGGGTAGAAGCCGGTCACGCGGTTGCTGCTGGCCAGCGCGTAGCGGCTATGGCACCACCTGCTCGCCGTCCCGCAACCCGTACAAGCCGAGGGAACACGCGGCCGGGTACGCGCACGGACAACCACCGCAGGTCCGGAATCGTCGACCGACGAGACGATCACACTCGCCAAGTTCGGTAAGAGACGAGGTAGTTTAACTGAGCACGCTCAAAGACTGCCCGCTCCGCGGACCGGTCGACCGCGGAACCACCGAGATGATCTCCGATTACGGAAATCTTGCCAGAGCCACGTTCAGGTGTACCCTCCCGCCGGCCGGGAGGGACCTCGGATCACGCTTTTCCACGGGATAAGGGCGAGGTTCCATGTCCCGGTGATCAGCAAAGGTGAGGTTCGCCTGGGGAACGGTGGGCGCTATCTCTTCCGTGGCGTGATGGTCGGCGGCTGCCACCGCACGGCGGGGACGCCGCTGCGCGCTGCCCGACGAGGCCGGTGTCCCACCCGGCGTCGTCTGGAAGGGCTGGGGCCTGGCCGTGGTCGGCATGTCGACGCCGCCTTTCCCGGCTGCCCGAGGGCGGCGTCACCGGCCAGCCGTCTGGGCCAAAGCCCCCCGTATGAAGAGCCCCCGTACCGACCCCGGCCGCCCCGTCCCCCTTCCTTCCAGCCCCGGCCGGAACGCCGGCGCTCGGCTGGGCGGGCAAGGCGCTGCCTGACACCGGCGGCCGCAGCGAGGTTCGTCCGCCCGGGGTGGCACGGGCGGTCCCGCCCGCGCCGGACGGGCAGGCTCGCCCCACGGCCCGACGCGACGCCCCCGTGGCTTCGTCGTGGCGAGCGCGTCGACGGCCGGACAGGGCGGGTGATCTCCGGACTCGGTGGGGTGGATGCTGCGCGCGAAGACCAGCAGGAATGGCCCGGATCACCCACCAGCTCGGCCTCGATCCACCTGCCGGATGCCGTCGCCGAGCTCACCGAGCGCGAGGTGAAGATCTCCGGCGACGCCAGGCCGAGGACCGTGCCGCGATGGAGGGCCGGGCGGTCAAGTTGCTGCAGGCCGGCGCGCGGCGCGGCCGCACGCAGACGGTCGGCATCGCAACCCGCTTCGGACGTCAACCAGTGGGTTACCCCATCGGTTGAGGCCGCCCCGAAAAACTCAACCCTGCGCGAGACGCGCCGATCCGGGGGCCGTCCGTAACGTTCCACAGGCACACACGGGGGTGGCGGCAACGCCGTCGGTCACAGACTTTCGGCTGCCGCCCGTCCTTTCCCCGCGACACACACCACGGAGGAAAGATGAAGACTGCGATCCGGTTCAAAGCGGCCCGACACGTCACCAAGCCCAAGGCGGCGGCACTCGCGGGCGTCGCACTCGCGGTGGGTGCGGCGGTGACCGGCGCCACAACCGCACAGGCAGCGCCCCAGTCCGCGCAGACGGCCAAGGCGACACCGTTCTACGACTCGATGGTCAATTACCACTCCGGCAAGTGCCTGGAGATACCGGCAGGATCGACCAAGAACGGCGTCCAGGCACAGCAGTGGACGTGCAACGGCAAGAAGCACCAGAAGTGGATGCTGCGGTATTCCGAGACGCGCGTCGGTCTGAAGCTGTACTACGTGGTCAACGAGCGCAGCGGCAAGTGCCTGTCCGTCAAGGGCGGCAGCAGCAAGAACGGCACGCAGATCATCCAGTGGCCCTGCAAGGTCGGCGACATCGCGGAACTCTTCGCCCCTCTGCGCGTCCACGACGTGCCCGGCACGAACTTCGTCCTGTGGAACGCCAAGACCGGCAAGTACCCGCAGGTCGACGGGGCCAGCCAGGCCAACGGAGCCAAGGTCAGCCAGTGGAAGGGACAGAGCGGCAAGCACCACTTCTACTGGCGCTTCAACTGAGTACAAAGCCGGATGGACAGGCCCTTGGGCCTCGCACTCTCAGCAGGCGGTTCGCTCATCGAGTGGGCCGCCTGCCCGTGTACGGCCACCGCCGGCCGGGGTGACCGCGCCTGTTCGAGGAGGCCGAGGGCGGTGTCGGGTCGGCAGTGGTCGCAGGCCGGGACGTGCTGGAGCAGGGCGTCGCGTGCCTGCTCCCGTGTGAGGCATTGGTCGCCTGCCAGTCCGTGGCATCCAGCTCGGCCCAGGTCAGCCAGGTGGTCCCGTGCACATCGCGGGGGCCGCCGTAGCCGGCGAATTCACTTCGGAGCTCATCCGGGGCGTCGTCCGGGAAGCCACGGCCTTCCACCAGGGGGCAAGCTCGGGCCGGCCAGCAGGCCGCGGTCCATGAACCGGCCCACCGCGAACGCTGTCACCTCCCCGTTTCACCGATCACGTGCGGAATGCCGACGGGGCGGCGATCCGGCCCCTCACCGCGCCACCGGAGATCGGAGGGGGACATCGCGGCCCGGCCTGATCACTGCCTGCCGCGGGGAAGCGCACAGCAACGAGGACGCCGAGGGCATCTGGGACCACCGGCCCTCGGAGGCGGTGTCGGGCTCAACGGCCCGCTCGACCGCTCATGTCCGCGGCCAGCGCCGCGTAGATGTACTCGCTGCCCCAGCGATCGCCGTCGAGGTCGTTCTCGACCAGGTGCGCCTCCCGACGCATCCCGAGGCGCTCACAGACCCGCACGGACCCGGCGTTCTCCACATCCAGCCGTGCGTAGAGCCGGTGCACGCCCAGCCTGTCGAAGGCAAACCGGGCCAGCTCCCTGGCCGCCTCCGTCGCATAGCCGTGCCCCTGGTGACGTGGGTCGAGAGTCCAGCCGATCTCGGCTTGGGCGGCGCGGGCATCGGCCAGGGTGAGCGTCACCTCGCCAAGGAGGCCGGGCTCATCGCGTCGGCACACGGCAAGCGCCAGTTTGTCCCCGTCGGCGCACCAGACCGAGTGCGCCGCGCGCTCGGCCGCGACCTGCTCACTGCGCTCCCGTGTGTGCGCCGGCCGGTACAAGTAACGCGCCACGCTCGGCAGACTCTGGTAGGCGTAGAGGTCGTCGGCGTCGCCGGGAGTGAACAGACGCAGCGACAACCGGGACGTGGTCAAAGGCAGCAGCGAGGTGACGTCCATACGGGCCTCCGGGATGCGGATATGGATCAAGTGGCGGAACTGATCGTCACATCCCAACTGACGGGTATCCACGCCTTTTACAGCAGCGCCCCACACCCCCGCTCCTCCGCGGGACGCTGTGGGGCTTGGCCGCGGTCGGCCTGACGGCCGGGTGCGTGGGCGCTGTGCGCCTCGTCGATCCGGGCGTTCGGAGCTTGCACGGTCTACCGGCTGGCCGAGCGGGCGCGGGCGGCGGCCGCAGCGGTGTGGGCGCGGGTGCGGCCGGTGGTCGGCATCGCCTTGGCGGCCGTCGATGTCGCCGCCGTGGTGTACGTGATGCGCGGCGCGTTCGAAGCCACCACCTGCTCGCTGAAGCCCGCCGCCACCTCTGCTACGTCCTGCGCGGCCCGGCCTCACCATCTGCTACCGCGACGGTTCCCGTTGACATCGGCCGCTTCGGCTGGCGATCAGGTCGCGGTCAAGGGGTTGTGCGGTAGAGGAGCCCGCCCGGCCGCGGCGCGCCCCGGCGCGGTGCGGCGACGCCGGGGGAGTTACGCGGTGGTCGGGTGCGCCTCCAAGGCCTGCTTCATCCCTGCGGCCTCCAGCTGGCGCAGGGTGTCGGCGACGGTCACGGTGTTTCTCGGTGAGGATGTTCTCTGTGAAGCGGATGACGGTCCGGGTGATCCTCGGCGCACCGGCCAGGCATTCGCCGTCGCAGAGGAGCTCCAGCAGGAGGCGTCCGAGTGCCGCCGCCAGGAAGGAATGTGTGCAGGGCTCCCCGGCGTGGTCGTCCACGGCGGTGATCTGGATGACGACGCGCGCGGTGACGTCCTGGAGCGGCCGGAGTGCCTCCGGGCCCATGCCGTCGATGACCGCGCAGGCGGTCTCGATGTTCCCGGCTTGTGACGCCCGGATCTAGGCGAAGGCGTCGGCGACGTTCTCCGGCTATCGGGGTGAGTGGCGTGGTGATGGTGTTCTCGGGCATGGCGGCTCCTTGCGTACGGGCCGCCCCGCTGATCGCGGTGTCGACGGTCACATGTTTCCCCAGGGCGCACGTCACGCGATTCCCCAGACATCCGCCCCTCTCCTGTCGGCGGGCGGACCGCCGCTGCGCTGAGGCCTCAACCGGATAGTTCATCCGTATGCGTGCTACCGTCCGGAACTAAGCGGATTACTTATCCGATTTACCGTCCGGGGTGGAGGAGCGCATGAAGAAGACAGCAGTGGTCACGGCCGGAACAGGGGGCATCGGCCTGGAGACGGCACTGGGGGTGGCCGCCGCCGGGTTCGCGGTCACGGTGGTCGGGCGTGACGCCGAGCGGGGAGCCGAGGCCGTCGAACGGATCGACGCGACGGGGCCGGTGCGCCCGGCCCGCTTCCTGTCCGCGGACCTTGCCTCGCTCGACGAGGTACGTGCGCTCGCCCGTAGGATCGCGGCCGACCACGCCGCCTCGGGGGAGCCGCTGACGGTGCTGGTCAACAACGTCGGGGCGATGTTCGCCGAGCGCCAGACCCGCGGCGGCGTCGAGGCGTCGTTCGTCGTCAACCACCTCTCGCCCTACCTGCTGACCGAACTGCTGCTGCCCACACTGACGGCCGGTGCGCCGAGCCGGATCGTGAACGTGACCTCGGGCGCGGTCGCCGTGGCCAAGCGCGTGTTCGACGCCGTCGAGCCGCCGGGCGGCTACTACGGCTTCCACTGGTACGGTCGCGCCAAGCTCGCCAGCCTGGCCTACACCTTGGACCTGGCGGGCCGGCTGGACGGCACGGGTGTCTCGGTCTTCGCCGCCGATCCCGGAGGGGCCGCTACCGGCATGACCAACGGCACCATGGCCGACCCGAAGATCGTGTCACCAGCCCTGCGGCTGCTGTGGCCCCTGGTGCGCCGCATATTCGAACGCTCGACCTCGGGTCCGGCGTCTGCGGCAGCCAGGTCCTCCATCATGGCCGCCACCGACGAAACGCTGAGGGGCCGAACCGGCATCGTCATCGGCGCCCAGGGGCACCCGGTCGCCCCGCACCGGGCTGCGTCCGACCCCCGCGTCGCCGAGGCCGTACGCCGACTCAGCGAACGGCACGCACCGCTCGCCCCCGCTTAAGCGGCATACGGGCGGCGCGGCGCGGCGCGGCGGGAACCGGGCGGGCGGCGGAACTATCCGGATGAACCATCCGATTAACATGGCCTCATGACGACGCCTCTACGCAAGGACGCGGCCCGCAACTGGCAGCGGATCGTCTCCGTCGCCCGCGACCTGGTCGACGAGGGCACACCACTGCAGCTCAACGACGTCGCACGTCGGGCAGGACTGGGGGTCGGCACCGTCTACCGGCACTTCGCCACGCCCGAGGCACTGCTGGAGACCGTCGCCGCCCCATGCCTGGAGGCCCTGGCCGCCCACGGCCAGCAGGCGCTGACCGATGCCGATCCCTGGCGCAGCCTGACGGGCTTCCTCTTCCATACCGTCGAGGCGCAGCTCACCGATGCCGCCCTGCCCCCCGTCGCCGCCGCGGCCACGCATGCCTTGCCGCGCACCGCGGAACTCAAGGAGTCACTCGCGTCGGCCGGCGCCACCCTCCTCGCCCGGGCCCGCGATGCCGGAGTGGTCCGCCCCGACCTCACCGCCGCCGATCTCGTCCCGCTCATGTGCGGCATCGCCCACGCCGTGAGCGTCCACGGCAGCGCCCCCGCCGACCGGGTCGACACCGCACACCGCTACCTCGCCGCTCTCCTCGAAGGCTTGCGCACGACGCCACCGAGCGCGTAAGCGACCCGCCCCACGGTGCACCGGCGACCTCCTCTGAACTGCGGCCCTGACAGAGTCCGGTCGCCGGGGGACGACTCTCCCTCCCCGCACGGACCGGACGAATCGGGGCTGCAAGGGTCAGACCTGGCCCCTTGCCCTGGGTGATCGGCCCGCCCACGAACCCGACCACGACCCCTTGTCCAGGTCTGCTACCGCCCCGACCACCACCACGTTTCGCCTTACAACGCTGGCGGCCGCCGTCAGACCGCGGACAAGGGGGCCGGCTGCACGCTGCTCCCGTGAGCACCGCCCACCCCTGGGGCGGTCCGAAGCGAAGGAGCCACCGTGATGACCACGCACCGACCACCGGCAAGCGCCCGGCGCGCCCACCCGGACCACGGGCCCGGCCAGTACCGGGCCAGCCGCCCCGGCCTCCTGCGGTATGCACTTGGGAAGTCCCTGTGGAGCCCCCTCACTGACCGTTTCAAAATGAGTTCGACTCGAAGGCTTGGCAGTTGAGGTGTTGAGGCGGCGGAATCCTGTCCGTGTCTGCTGATCTTGTGCCCGATGATCTGTGGGCGAGAGCGGCGCCTCTGCTGCCGCTTCGCCCTGCGAGGCGTCTTCGCCATCCCAGGCGGCTGCCGGTCGACTGCCCGGCGGTTCGGGCGGGGACTGATGGCAGCTGTCTATGGGTGGAAGGCGACCTCCGGGTTCTGCGGGGTCGGCCCGTCGAGGAGCGGCTGGGCGACGTCCTTCAGGTGCAGGTCGAAGAAGGCCGTGACGTA